>CAJCBN010000316.1 GCA_903960645.1 uncultured Actinomycetes bacterium
CTCTCGTTCGAGGCGCCGGATGCCGCTCTCCGCCACGCTGCGGCCGTCGCGACGGATGCGGGCTGGCGACTCGTCGTCAACCCGGCGCCGGCTCGGCCAATCCCGCCCGAGCTGCTCGCCGCGCACCCGATTCTCGTCCCGAATGAGCACGAGGTGACGGAGCTGACTGGCCTGGCCGATCCGGAACAGGCGGCCCGCGCGCTGCAGGCGCAGAGCGGCGCGCCGGTGATCGTCACGCTGGGTGCCGCCGGTGCGCTGTTGGTCGAGGGCGACACCGCCACGCAGATCGCGGCTCCGGTCGTCGAGGCCATCGACACCACTGGTGCCGGCGACGCGCTCTGCGGCACGCTGGCTGCGCGGCTGGCCGCTGGAGATCCACTCGGCTTGGCCCTCGAGCAGGCGATCGCCGCGGCCTCGCTCAGCACGACGACCGTCGGCGCCCGCTAGCTGACGGTCAGGGTCACGGCGCAGACGTCGTGGACGCCGTAGCCGCGGCTGTTCCAGGCGGTCGTGTCCGGCTGCCGGCTGCCCTCGCGATCGCGAGCCCGCGAGCGCACGACGTGGGAGCCGGAGGCAAGCTCGACGGTCACGGAGAACCGGGTCGGGGCATGCCGGCCGGGGCCGGGATCGATGCGCGTGGGCAGCCATGCGCCATCGTCGACCTGGACGTCGATGCCGCCGATGCCGCCGAGGCCGCCCCAGGCGATGCCCTGGAGGAGCACCTCGCCGGCGGCGACCACATCCGTCGGCGCGGGCGACGTGACGAGCGAGTTGACGGGCATGCGCGTGAGCTCACGGCCCGGCGCCGGCTCGCCCTCCTCGCGCAGGCGGTAGTCGATCGCCTGGTAGAAGCCGTCGAACTCGCCGGCGATCAGCTCGATACCCGTCAGCCACTTGACCGACGAGACGGCGTACCAGCCGGGGACGATCGCGCGCACGGGATAGCCGTGCTCGGGCTCGAGGCGGCGGCCGTTCATCTCCCAGGCCAGGATCGTCTCCGCGACGGCCGGATCGCGCAACGGCAGCGCACGCGAGAAGGGCTGCGGCTCCGCGTACCCGTCGAGCGTGCCGAGGTCGCAGCCGTGGAAGACAACATGGGTCGCCTCGGGCAACGGCTGCACGACCTCGAACAGGTCCGTCAGCTGGCCGCCAGCCCAGCGGGCGTGCCCGACGGCGCCGAGCCCCCACGGCACACCCTTGGCCGGCGGGTCGAGCTCAGTACGGCGATGCCCAGCGCACTCGAGCGTGACGTGCGCGGTCGTGTGCGAGAGCTTGCGGAGGTCGTCGAGCGCCCAGCGGATCGGGCGCTTGACGAGCCCGGTGACGGCGAGGACGTAGTCGTGCTCGGCGATCTGCGGGACGCCGTGGTGCGAGCGGATGAAGTGCGTGCCGGCATCGTTGCGATCGTCGAGCAGGACGCTGAGCGGGGTCGCGCGGCAGTCGGGCGCGAGCTCGGGAGAGACATGATCCATCGGGGGTGTATCGTTGCACACGACAACGCGATCCACCGCGAACGGGTGGCGGTGGGTCAGGCTTCGGTGCGCAGCGCGCGCGCCAGCCCGAGCGCGAGGAACGCGCCGACCCAGAGGACCGTGGCCAGCAGGGCGACGAGGATGCTCGACTCGCCGCCGTCGGTGATGCGCCCGATGGCGGGGCTGAGCAGCCAGGGATCCGCCGCCGGCACCAGCAGCGTGAGCGAGCTGACCAGGTTGAGTCCGACGAGGTTGAGGCCGAGCGCCACGGCGATCGCCCCGCCGGTGGAGCGGATCGCGACGCCGATGCCGTAGGCGATCAGCGAGAAGACGCCCACGTTGACGAGCAGCGCCAGCACCTGCCTGCCGACGTCGGAGGCGGTCGGGCTCGGCACGCCCTCGTGTGGCAGGACGTAGGCGCCGATGATCATGATCAGCAGCGCGGGCAGGGCCACGATGATCGCCACGAGCGCGACCAGCGGCACGCGTACGAAGAAGAGGCGCAGGCGGGAGCAGCCCGTCAGGAGGAGATAGCGGAGCGTGCCGTTGGCGACGTCCTCGGCTCCGAACATCGCACCGATGACGGTGCCGAAGATGACGGCGATGGTCGTCACGAACGACGCGAGCAGCAGCAGGTCTTCGCCGCCGGCCACGGGGTGCTCAGCGGGGTTCGTGATGTGCAGGACCGCCAGGATCACGACGATCGCGAGGGCCACGACGGTCGGTGCCAGAAGGCCGGTGAGGATCAGGCCGCGACGCCGCAGCATGCGGCGTAGGTCGGCGCGGGCGATGGGGATCACGCCTGGCCCTCCTCGTGCACGAGCGCGAGGTAGCGCTCCTCCAGCGACTCGCCGCGCGGCTCCAGCCGGCTGACGGCCAAACCGGCCTCGACCAGCCGGCGGTTGACCGCGGCGTGCGTGGCGGGCTGATCGGGATCGAGCTGGACGGACAGGGCACCGGAGGCCTCGGCCGTGACGGCCACGACCTCGGGCAGCTGGCCGAGCAGGGTCGTGGCGCGCCCGGCGTCGTCGCACTCGATGCGCAGCGAGCCCGTGCCCCCGTCGAGCAGGTCGGCGAGCGTGCCGGACATCA
>CAJCBN010000317.1 GCA_903960645.1 uncultured Actinomycetes bacterium
AGTCCCAGGCCAGACGGAACAGGCGGACGCGATGCTCGGCGTCACCACCGGCCGACTGGAAGTACTTCTCGATGTCGCCGCGGATCGGCGAGTTGAAGTCGGCCTCCGACGGCGTCGCCATGAACGAACCCCCGCCGATCAGCTGGAGCAGCTCGTGCGTCTGGGGCAGCCACTTCGGCATCTCGCCGCGCAGTGCCATCAGCGGACGGTCGTGCGGATACCAGACGCCGTGGCTGTCGAGGTACGAGTCGGCCTCCGCCGCGACGAGCGCGGAGCGCGTGAGCTCCGTCATGTTCCAGATCTGGCCGAGCTTCTCCTGAATGTGGTCGAAGCGCACGACGCCTGTGGTCTGGGCGATGGCGTGGCCGAGGCCGAACGCGAACATCAGCTTGACGTAGGCCCGCGTGAAGGCCTGGTGCATGATGTGGCCGCGCCAACCCGAGTCGGTGATGACCTCGGAGTAGCCGACGATGTCGCCGTCGAGGAACACGCGATCGTGGGGCACGAGGACGTCGTCGAAGATGACGACCGCGTCCATCTCGTCGAAGCGCGCGCTGAGCGGGTAGTCGAACGTGCTCTTCGGCTTCGAGAACGAGTCGCGGCAGATGAAGCGCAGCCCCGGCGTGCTCATCGGGATCGCAAACGCCAGCGCGTAGGCCTCGTCGCCCGGCTTCAGATCAGAGCCCGGGTAGACCGAGATCTCGTCGGAGAACGGCGCCAGCGTGGCCAGCATGCGCGCGCCGCGCACGATGATGCCCTCACTCGTCTCCCCCACCTTGTGCAGGGCGATCTCGCCGCCGAGCTGCTCGGTCTCGGACTTCGAGCGATCGGCGACCGGATTCATGATCGCGTGCGTCGTCGAGAGATCCTGGTCGCGCATCAGGCGCTGGTAGCTGACGATGTTCTCGGCACCGCGCTCGTTGCCGCGTCGCGCCCACACCTCGGAGGCGCCGGCGAAGCAGGCAAACGTGACGTTGAGGTAGTCGGGGACGCGGCCCATCATCCCGCCCGTCGCCGCCGCGATGATCTCCATCGAGGCGCGACGCTTCATCAGATCCTCGCGGCTGCGGGGGATCAGGTGCGTGCGGTTGACCAGCTTGCCGTCGTCGGGATTCGGCGCGAGGCAGACCTCAGCGTGCTCGTGCTGCGTGTCGTAGACGCGCGCGACGGCCTCGGCACCCGGCCGCAGCAGCTCGTGGTCGAGCGGATTGGTGACACACTCGCCGCCGATCCAGATCTCGCGATCGCGGTCGTTGCGCAGGCCCTCAAGGAACTGCGCGCCCGTGCGCGCCGCCACGTTGGAACTGGTCTCAGTTGTAGCCATCGGAAGCGATCCTCCAGAGCGATTGGATCCAGTATCCAATCTGCGTCGGACGGTGTCAAGGAGACAACCCCGTGCGTGCCGTACGCTTGCAGCCTCAGGAGGAACGCATGGCGAAGCAGACAGGGCCGGTCGCGCCCTACATGGCAGTGGGGCTCTCGACGGTCGTCCGGGGCATCTCGAAGCGCAGCGAGATCGCGCGCAACCTCGACGTCATCGAGGACGCGATCCACGCCGCGGTCTCCATCATCGGCATCAACATGCCCGTCCGGCTGATCGCCCTCGCCGAGGGCGCGCTGACGGGCTTCACCGACGAGATCTTCGACATCCCCCACACCACCGCCGCGCGCGACCTCTTCATCGACCTGCCCGGCCCCGAGACGCAGCGGCTCGGCAAGCTCGCCAAGCAGTACGACACGTACATCGTGGTGCAGTGCAAGGCGCGGCTGCCCGAGGTGATGGATGACCGCTTCTTCAACATGCTGTTCGTGATCGGCCCCAACGGGCGCATCGTCCACCGAGCCGCCAAGAACCATCTCTGGTGCCGCGAGCGCTCCACCACCCCCCACGACGTCCACGACCGCTGGGTCGAGGTGTTCGGCGACGGGCTCGATGCGTTCTATCCCGTGTTGAAGACCAAGGACATCGGCAACATCGGCACGATCTGCTGCTCCGATGGCGAGTACCCCGAGGCCCTCCGCGCGCTCGCCTTCAACGGCGCCGAGGTCGTCTACCGCCCCAGCGAGGCCGTGCCGATGACGCAGACTGGCCCCGACCCGGGTGGCACGTGGCTCCTGCAGAACCGCGCCCATGCGCACTTCAACTCGCTGTACATGGTCTGCCCGAATGTCGGCCCCGTCTACGTGCACCCGAAGATGGAGCAGCCGTACGACATCGGTGGCGGCAACGGCCACATCGTCGACTTCCAGGGGCAGGTGCTCGGACTGTCGCAGAGCGGCATGAACAGCTTCTGCGCCGGCATCATCGACATCGAGGCGCTGCGCAACTTCCGCGCGATGAACCTCAACTCCAACTGGATGAAGGATCTGCGGACCGAGCTCTTCAAGGACATGTACGACGAGCCGATCCATCCGAAGAACCTGTGGCTGGAGAACGAGCCGGCGTCGCACGCCGAGGTCGACGAGATCTACCGCGGCAACATCAAGCGCCTGCAGCAGCGCGGTGCGTGGACGCCTCCGTTCACCCCGCACGACGGCGCGCGCTACATCCCCGCCATGCCGGGCGATCCCGGCGAGGCCTGGGAGATCGCCAAGGCCGAGCTGTGGGACGAAGACGAGGGCCAGACGACGTAGCCCGGCGACGCCGCGCCCACCGACCCACTGGCGTTCCCCGTAGACTCCTCCTCATGGTCACTGCATTCGTTCTGATTGACGTCGAGCGCGGCCGCCTCGGTGAGGTGGCCGACCGGCTCGCCGCGACGGCCGGGGTCGCCGAGGTTCACTCGGTGGCCGGCCGCTACGACCTCGTCGCCATCGTCCGCGTCTCGACGAACGAGGCGATGGCCGACCTCGTCACCTCGGGACTCCTGGCGATCGACGGCATCGTCCACACCGAGACGCTGCCCGCCTTCCGCGCCTACTCGCGCCACGATCTCGACGCGATGTTCGAGCTCGGCGCCGAGTAGACGGCAAATCTGGATCCGGATCCGGATTTGCCGTTTTCGTGCAGATCTGGATCCGGATCCGAATTTGCCGTTTTCGTGCAGATCTGGATCCGGATCCAGATTCGCCGGGCACGGAAGGGCTAGGATCGACGGCATGGCGGAGATCACGCGACTCGCGGCGGTCGCCGGCAAGCCGGCCGTCAAGGTGCACCTCGACGGGGCGTTCTGGGCGACGCTGCCGGCCGGGCTGGTGGCCGATGCGGATCTCCACGTCGGGCTGGAGCTGACGCCGGCGCGCTGCGAGGAGCTCGAGCGGCAGCGGGATAGCGCCGCGGCGCTCAGCTATGCGATCCGCTCGCTCGACTTCCGGATGGCCTCGCGCGGGCAACTGCGCGACCGGCTGGTTCGCAAGGGCCACGACGAGGCGACGATCGAGCAGACGCTGGGCCGCTGCGCCGAGATCGGGGCGCTCAACGATCGCGTGCTGGCGGCGACGCGCGCGCGGCGCTTCCGCGACAGCGGGCACGCCG
>CAJCBN010000318.1 GCA_903960645.1 uncultured Actinomycetes bacterium
ACCCCGGCGTGCTGAGGGCACTCAGTCCCACGTACGCGCTCGATCTCGCGCTGCGCGAGCCGGTGCTGGCGTTCCTTGCGCTCGGTGCGGTCACCCTCGCGATCACCGGCGTCGAGGCGCTGTACGCCGACATGGGGCACTTCGGGCGTCCACCGATCGCGGTCTCGTGGTCGCTGATCGTGTTCCCGTCGCTCGTGCTCTGCTACCTCGGACAGGGCGCGCTCGTTCTCGAGGACCCGCGTGCGATCGACAATCCCTTCTATGCGCTGGTCCCCGATGGGCTGATCTTGCCGATGGTCGTGCTCGCCACGGTCGCGACGGTGATCGCGTCGCAGGCGGTGATCTCGGGCATGTACTCGCTGGCCCAGCAGGCGATGCAGATGGGACTCCTGCCGCGCCTGCCGATCGTCCACACCTCGAAGACGATCCGCGGGCAGATCAACGTCCCCGTGATCACGCTGATCATGTTCATCGGCGTGGCGGCGACGGTGCTGATCTTCCAGTCCTCGTCCCGTCTCGTCGTGGCGTACGGCCTGACGGTGACCGGCACCTTGATCTGCACCACGATCCTCGCCGCGATCGTCGCCCGCGTGGTCTGGCGTTGGTCGCCGCTGGTCGTGGCGCTCGTCTATGTACCGCTCGGTGTTGTCGACATTCTGTTCTTCTCATCGAATGTCATCAAGATCCTGCACGGAGCGTGGTTCACGGTCTCCATCGCCGTGGTGATCTTCTTCGTCGTCCGCTCGTGGTCGACCGGGCGTGAGCGCTTGCTTGCCGAGGCGGCGGCTCGCGCCGTGCCGCTGGATGAGTTCCTGGCCACGCTACCGGCATCGGCTCGCGGACGGTTGCGTGGCACTGGCGTCTTCCTCGTGCGCCTGTCGCAGGTGGCGCCGGGGACGCTGATCAAACTGGCCGATCGCACGGGAGGCATCTACGAGCACACGCTGATCGTCTCGATCAGCACCGCGGACGTTCCCGTGGTTGCGGAGGAGGAGCGAGCCGAGATTGAGGAGCTGCAGCATGGCGTGCAGCGCATTGCGCTCCGCTACGGGTTCGCGGAGCAACCTGACGTGCCCGTGGCACTGGGTCGACTCGCGCTGAGCGAGCCATTCGACCCAGAGGCGGCCGACTACCTCATCGGGCGCGACTCCGTGGCCGTCAAGGGCAGCGGACTGCGCTCGATCCCTCTGTATCTGTTCGCCGCCATGCATCGTTTTTCTCAGGGGCGTTCCGAGTTCTTCGGCGTGCCACCCGAGCGCTTGACGGCGATCGGTCGCCGTATCGAACTCACGCCCTGAGCGTGGGCCGCGGTGGCGTTAGTCGCCACGCGCCGCGTCGAGCAGCGCGCGGGTGATCGTCGGCAGCGGGTCGCGGTCGGGGACGACGACACCGATGCGCTGCTCGACGGTCGGGTCGGTCAGCGGCACGGCCACGATCTCGTCGGGCAGTGCGCCGCCGTCGAGCCAGGAGGATGGCCCGATCGTGTACCAGCGGCCGTCGGCGACGTGCTCCCAGAGCGGCACGATGTCATCGGATTCGATACGCGGGGCGGGGGACGAGCCGGCGGTGGTGAAGGCGGCGTCGATGATGCGGCGGTTCTGCATGGTCTGGGTCAGCAGGCACAGCGGCAGGTCGGCGGCCTCGCGCCAGGTCATCGAGGTGCGCGCCGCCTCGGGGCTGTCACGGTGCGCGTAGAGGACGTAGCGCTCCTGCGCGACCGGGACGCCGCGCACGCCGTGCAGTGGCTCGTTGTCGAGGTACGTGATGCCGGCGTCGAGCTCGAACTCGAGCAACTGGCGCTCGATCTCGCGGCTGGCGAGCGAGAGGACGGTGATCGAGAGGCC
>CAJCBN010000319.1 GCA_903960645.1 uncultured Actinomycetes bacterium
AGCCACAGGCGCCCGAGCGGTAATGCGACGAAAGGGGCTGACCCCTTCGTCGCATCCTCAGGCCGCGGCCGTCGTCCCCGGGC
Organism: uncultured Actinomycetes bacterium; assembly: GCA_903960645.1. Taxonomy (GTDB): domain Bacteria; phylum Actinomycetota; class Thermoleophilia; order Gaiellales; family F1-60-MAGs149; genus F1-60-MAGs149. The sequence continues at coordinate 84 of CAJCBN010000319.1, forward strand.
GCGGGCGCATCGACCACATCAGCGCGAGCCCGACCAGCGCGAAGCCGGCGCCGAAGGCGTAGACCGCCTCATAGCCCGCGGCATTCGCGATGTAGCCCAGCGTAAAGCCGGACAGCAGCGTGCCGAGGTCGAAGCCCGCGGTGTACACCGCGAGGGCCGAGTTGCGCTGCGGGCGTGGCGTGCGATCGACGGCGAGGAGCCCGAGCGCCGGGAACAGGAGCGACCACGCCAGGCCGCAGATGATGCCGCCGACGAGACCGACCTGCCAGCTCGGGGCCACCGCGATGATCGCAACGCCGATCAGGGCGAGGAGGAACGCCAAGACGCCGGTCTTGTACGCACCGAGCTTGTCGGGCAGGTGCCCGATGAAGATACGGCCGGCGAACGTCGCGGCGCCGTAGGCGCCGATCACGTAGGCCCCGCCGCCACCGCTACGCGCGTCGAAGGTGAGCACGGCGAACCCGACGATCGTCGCCATGACCACGGCGCCGGCCATCAGCCCGAGACTTGGGCGCATCGCCTCGCGCGGCAGACTCAGGCTCGGCGTCTCGGCGTGCACGGGCGGGGAGCGCAGGCCGATCATCGCCACCAGGGCCAGCACGGGTGCGACCAGCATCAGCGCCTCCGCCGCTCGGGTGCCGGCATGGTCGAGCAGGAGCTGGGCCAGCACAGGCCCCACCGTCAACCCGGCCCAGACCGACAGGCCAAACAGCGACATCGCCTGTCCGCGGCGACTCTCGGGCGCGAGTTGCACGGCCCACGACAGGCCCGCCGTGAACATGCAGGCCTGCCCCACACCCTGCAGCGCGCGAGCCGCGAACAGCAGCCACTCACGCTCCGGGGTGACGAACAAAAACAGCGCACCGGCGACGGCGAGCAGGAGAAAACCCAGCGCGAAGACCGCCCGGGCACCGCGCCGATCGATCCCGACGCCCGCGAAGAACCGCGTCAGTAGCGCGGTCGCAGCGAAGACGGTGAGCGTCCAGCCGACCACGACATCGGTCTCGTGCATGTCCTGCTTGACGACGTCGGGCACCACCGCAAAGGCTGCGCCGAGCGCGATGAAGCCACCAAGCCCCGCGATCACGATGCGGGCGAAGGCGATGCGCTTCGGTGATCGCAGATGCCAGTCGCCCATGGACTGGAGGATACGGTGCGTCGCCTCCGCGTTGCGCGCGACCGCCAGATGGGGATACACTTCCGCGTGATGCGCACGACGCCGCACACCAACGAAGGATCCTTCGGCCGCTTGGCTTGCGCCAGCGGCCATGGGGTTGTGGCGTCGTCGCCCGTGTCCTCGCTCCTCCTCGTCGGCCTCCTTCCCCGCTAAGGGGAGAGCATTCGCCTACGCGCCGCCTGCCCGGCGCACGAAACGACGAGACCACAGGACAGGTGCGTGCAAGCGCACCGCACTTCGGAAGGGGGCACGATGAGCACCAACCAGGATTACGTCAAGATCTTCGACACCACGCTGCGTGATGGCGAGCAGTCGCCCGGCATCAGCCTGAACGCGCAAGAGAAGCTGGAGATCGCTCGCCAGCTCGAGCGCCTCGGCGTCGACATCATCGAGGCCGGGTTCGCGATCGCCTCGCCCGGCGAGGTCAAGGGCATCGGGCTCGTGGCCAAGCACGTGCGCAGCTGCACGATCGCGTCGCTCAACCGCACGCAGCAGGCCGACATCGACGCGTCGTGGGAGGCCCTCAAGGATGCTGAGAGCCCCCGCTTCCACGTCTTCATCGCCACCAGCGACCTCCACATGGAGCACAAGCTGCGGATGACACCCGAGCAGGTGCTCGAGCAGACCCGCGACGCCGTGGCCTACGCCCGCACCAAGGTCGCCGACGTGGAGTTCTCCTGCGAGGACGCCACGCGCTCGCGTCCGGAGTTCATGGCCGAGGTCGTGCGCACGGCGCTCGCCGCCGGCGCGACGACGATCAACATCCCCGACACCGTCGGCTACACCACGCCTGACGAGTACAAGGAGATCCTTGAGGCGCTGTACGCCGACGTGCCCGAGCTGCACGAGGCGACGCTCAGCGTCCACACGCACAACGATCTCGGTCTCGCGACCGCGAACTCGCTGGCCGGCGTGCAGGCAGGCGCGCGCCAGGTTGAGGTCGCGATCAACGGCATCGGCGAGCGGGCCGGCAACTCTGCGCTCGAGGAGATCGTGATGGCGCTGCGCACGCGCAACGCGTACTACGGCTTCCGGACCGGCATCGAGACGACGGAGATCGCCCGGGCCAGCCGCCTCGTCTCGCGCCTCAGCGGCTACCCCGTGCAGCCGAACAAGGCGATTGTCGGCAAGAACGCCTTCGCCCACGAGGCCGGCATCCACCAGGACGGCGTCCTCAAGAACCGACGCACCTACGAGATCATGGACGCCGAGTCGATCGGGCTCGAGCACAACGAGTTGGTGCTGGGCAAGCACTCGGGCCGCGCCGCGCTGCAGGCCGCCTACGCCGACATGGGCTACGCCATCGAGGGCGACGAGCTCAAGCGCGCCTTCGCCAAGTTCAAGGAGATCGCCGACCGCAAGAAGTCCGTGTCCGCGCTTGACCTTGAGGCGATCATCGACGATCAGTCCCGCGACACGAGCGAGCGCTGGATCCTCGAGGGCCTTGCGCTGCGCACGAGCACCGGCGAAACCTCGCACGCCGAGGTCAAGGTCCGCGAGGGCGATCAGGTCCACACCGCGAGCGGTGAGGGCGACGGTCCGATCGACGCCGCGTTCATCGCCCTCAACACGATTGTCAAGACGGCCGGCGAACTGCGCGAGTTCAACGTCAACGCCGTGACCGGCGGCAACGACGCCCTCGGTGACGTGCGCGTCGTGCTCGAGCACGACGGCCGTCGGTACACCGGCCAGTCCGTCGCCCCCGACATCACGGAGGCCGCCGCCCAGGCGTTCCTCCGCGCCGCCGCGCAGATCACCGCCGGCACCCCGAACCCGATGGTCCGAGAGACCATCTGACGCGCAGTACGAGAACGGAGCACCACGTGAAGATCGCAGTCCTCCCCGGCGATGGCATCGGCCCTGAGACCACGCGCGTCGCGCTGGACGTCCTCGCGGCCGCCGGCGAGGCCCACGGCTTCCACGCCGAGTGCAGCGAGCACCCCTTCGGCGGCAACGCCATCGACTCGCATGGGGATCCGTTCCCCGCCGAGACGCGGGCGGCGCTGCCGCAGGCCGATGCGGTGCTCAAGGGCGCGGTCGGCGGGCCCAAGTGGGATGTCGGAGCGATCCGCCCCGAGCAGGGCCTGCTCGCGCTGCGGGCCGAGCTGAAGGCGTTCGCCAACATCCGGCCGATCCGGATGTGGACGAAGAAGCTCACGTCCCCCCTGCGCCCGGAGCTGGTCGACGGGCTCGACATGATCATCATCCGTGAGCTGACCGGCGGCCTCTACTTTGGCCCGAAGGAGCTGACGGCGGAGACCGGCATGGATACGTGCCGCTACTCGGTCGAGGAGGTCGAGCGCGTGGCGCGCTACGCCTTCGACCTCGCGCGCACGCGCCGCGGCAAGGTGTGCTCCGTCGACAAGCAGAACGTCCTGTCGAGCTCGAAGCTGTGGCGCCAGGTCGTGGTCGAGCGCGTGGCGCCGGACTACCCCGATATCGAGCTCTCGCACCAGCTGGTCGACTCGATGGCGATGAAGCTGATTGAGCAGCCGCTCGCCTACGACGTGATCGTGACCGAGAACATGTTCGGCGACATCCTCTCGGATCTCGCCGCCAGCGTCTCGGGCGGAATCGGCCTCGCCCCGAGCTCCTCGCTCGGCGCCGCGCGCCCCGGTCTCTACGAGGCGATCCACGGGTCGGCGCCGGATATCGCGGGCAAGGGCATCGCCAACCCGACCGCGATGATCCTCACGGTCGCGATGATGCTGCGCGATCTCGATCAGCCCACCGCCGCCGCTGCGATCGAGGCCGCGGCCATTCACTGTCTGGAGCACGGGCCCACCACGCCGGATCTCGGCGGCACGGCCACCACCGACGAGGTCGGCTCGGCGATCGCCGAGCTGCTCGCAAAGGGGAACGCATGAGCGACACCGCACTGACCAACGCGCGCCAGCGCAAGGAGCGCATGCTCGGCTCCGAGGCGATCATCCGCGCCCTCGAGGCCGAGGGCGTCGAGATCTGCTGGGGCATCCCGGGCGGAGCG
>CAJCBN010000320.1 GCA_903960645.1 uncultured Actinomycetes bacterium
CAGCTAGGTCCTCGCGCGGTCTGACGGGTAGCGCTCCCGCATCCGGCGACTACGTCACGCCGAGCAGCAGGGCCGCCTCGAGCGAGGCACCGACCGTCAACGCGACGAGGTGGCTCTCCTCATCGAGGATCTCGTGGATCGTCCGCGTCATCACGCCGCCGGCGAGCAGCGCCACGAGGCCGGCGATCACGACCGGGGGCGCCGACCAGCCCATGCCAAGCGCGTAGCCGCCCGCGATCGCGGCTGCGAGCACCAGACCGCCCTGGGGCGAGCCGAGCTTGACGGCCAGGCCGTGGGCGTTGAGGGCCACGTGCAGGCCGATCGCGAGCGTGAACAGGAAGATCGGACCGAGCTCCGTGTCGTCGCGCACCGAGAGGAGGTAGCCGACGATCAGCGCCGACAGCGCCGGCTGCACGATGCGCACCCGCGGATGCGGCGTCATGCCGTGCCGACCGGTCTGCAGGCCGCGCAGGAACAGCGTGCCGATGATCCCGATCAGGACCAGCAGGTAGGCGTGCAGCTCGGCGTAGGGGAGACGGCCCTCCGTCGAGCGGCGCACGATCTCGGCACCGATTGCGATCTCCGGCAGCAGGTGCACGACGACGTAGGCGATGCCGATGCCGGCGCCGGCCGAGAGGAGATACGGCGGCCAGCGGCGCCCGAGCAGGCGCGGCTCGGCCGCGACCACACAGGCGAGTGCGATCACGAGCGCGGCGATCAACGTGGCGGTCATGTCGGCATTGTCACCCCGCCGGGCCGAATGCGGGAACGTGGGGCACTATGGGGAGGTGCGCTCCACTCCTGTAAAGGGGAGCGCGGCCCGGCCGCGAACCTCCACCACGATGTCTTTCCGCGCTGCCAGCTCCTGGCGCCGTCTCGTTGCGGCGTTGCTGATCGGCGGCGCCGCGCTGCTCGCCATCGGCGCTTCGAACGCCTCGGCGCAGACGATCCCGCCGCGGCCCCAGCAGCTCGGCTCCTACTGGATCACCTACTACTGGTTTGCCCCCGAGAGCTGGTTCACCGCCAAGAAGATGATCGCGCCCGGGCTCAAGGTCGCCTACCGCGAGGACTTCCTCTACTCCGCCCGGGGCGTCTCCATGCAGGGGACCGGCACCGGCGACGACACCGTGATGATCCATTGGCGCAGCGGCTCCGGCGCCTGGGTCAACAAGGAGGGTGCCGAGACGCGGACGGCCGCCAGCGGCTTCACCAATGGCTCCCCGTACTCGCGCCCCGGCGGCTGCGTCTGGTGGGCGCTCGACCCCGCCACCGGCAATCCGAACCTCGCCTCGGCCGATAACAAGCGGCCGACCTTCGCCAACGACGACGGCTCGTGGCAGAACCCACCCGCCAATCCCGCCGCGTACAGGGTCGTCTGCAACAAGGCCGCCGTCCTCGCCGGTCAGCCCGACGATCTCGCCTACCGCGGCTATCCCGACCTGTTCGGCATCGGCATCGGCACCGCCGTCACCCCGTGGAAGTCGATCGCCGTCGATCGCTCCGTGATCCCCAAGGGCTCGACGATTTACATCGAGGCGCTCAAGAACACCCCGTCGGGTGGCTGCTTCTCGGCCGACGACACCGGTGGCGCCATCATCGGCAAGCACATCGACGTGCTGATTCCGCCCGACAAGTCGCTGAAGCTGCCCAGCAAGGGCGACCTCACGCTCGTGCCGAAGGGTGTCGACTGCCCGCCGCCGACAGCGCTCGCGCCCGGACCGCTCGGCGACCTCAACGTCTCGTACCTCGTCCCCGCCTCTGAGAAGACGGCGACGGCCGGTAAGTCGCCGACGCCGGGGATCCGCAACCGCCCCGTCAGCGAGGACTTCCTCTTCGGCACCGACGGCGTCGTCGCCCGCTCCATCGGCGTCACCCGCAACGGCAAGACCATCACCGCGCTCGGCGGCGGCTGGTGGGTCAACGCCCGCGGCAAGCGCACGCGTCTCCTGACCGACGGCAACTGGTCTCAGGGCCCGCCGGTCTGGCGTGACGGCGGCTGGCGCACGAAGCGCGGCCGGCCGACCTTCAAGCGCGCCGACGGCACCTGGTCGGCAGGCGCCGGCACGCGCTACCTCAAGTATCGCGACCGCTTTGCCTACGCCAAGAAGGGCCAGTACGTCCCCTGGAAGACGGTCGTCTCCACCAAGGACACCGCACCCCTCGGCACGCTGCTCCAACTCGACAGCGTCCCGTCGGCCGCCTGCATGGTCGTCAACCAGCTCCAGCCCGCCTTGCCCGCCAAGGCCATCCAGATCGTCGTCCCCCCGGGCACGGACCCAGCCACGCTGCCGACGCTGGCCCCCGCCACGGTCCTCGCCGCGGTCGCGGGCACCCCCTTCGGCTGCCCGTAGGCGAATCTGGATCCGGATCCAGATGCGATTACCCGCGCCTAATCTGATTTTTGATTGCCTTGTTGGCGCATCGGACTACTCGTTTGTTCTCAGTCGAGACCGGCTACCTCACCATCAGCGAATCGGACTGCTTTCGGAACGCCAACGGCTCCGACGATGACACTCTCTGCGCACCCGTGACCGTGGGGAACAGCGGAGATCTCTTCGAAGCGTGTGTCCTTTGACCACCAGTACGCGATCACCGCATCCTCGACCCCGCGTGGGATCGACATCGGATAATCAACGTCCTAGTTCACGCGCGTCAGCGTGATCGATTTGGCTGAGAGGTCACGGCCGGCCTCGAGGAAGCTTCCAACCAACTTGTCGTCGCCGTCCGGCCTCAGCGTCCAGTGGCCATCCTCTCCCTCGATCTCGATCTCGCCCCAGGGTGTGACCTCCCCGACGAACCTGTAGTTCATGGGTTGCGGGATGCCGTATTTCTTGGCGTCTGCCTCCGAGACGACCATCTTGCCGGCAAATGACCGAGTCGCGTCGTCGGCCACCTTGATGATGAAGATCTCGGGGGGGCCGATCTCCATCTTCGGCTCCCCCTCGCCGCCGTAGCCGGCCGGCGTGCCCGTCCAGGACCCTACGAGGGAAGAAGCTGACGGCACGTCGGCCGAGCCGCACCCGCCGAGCGCAAGCGCTGAGACGGCGAGTAGGAACATGACGATTCCTTGGGTCTTGACCTTCAGCATGGAGAGCCTCTTTGGTGCGAGGGAAGAATGGTTACGTCTTGTGCGCGGCCACAATACCATGAGCGATTTACTGTATTCAGAGACCGAACGGTCACACAGGCAAGACCGGTCTACGCGGCACTACCAGAGCTCGTAACGCCACCGGCAAAGAAGAAGCCAACGGTGCCTCCGGACGCCGAGTCACGAGCGACGCCGCTTCCGGAAAGTGATTTGCTACCGAATCGGGGAGCGCTGCAGCTTCGCGGTGGCCTGCTGCCAGGCGCCGTAGGACGGCTTCTTCTCGCCGGAGGAGCGGCGCAGGCCGGTCGTGTACCAGTTGCCGACCTTCGGGGGATCGTCCTTGATCAGGAACCAGGCGGCGCGCTCGACTTGGGGCAGCGACTTGAGCTTTGCGATCGATTGGCGCACGAAGCGGGCCTGCTGCGGATACGTGGCCGAGCGGGTGATGCCGCGGGCGGGCGTCTGCAGGCCGAACTCGGTGATCCAGATGGGATAGCGGCGGCCGAAGATCGAGTTGGCGACGTTGATGAAGGTCTCGAAGTTGCCGATGGTGATCGAATAGGGGTTCGTCCGGCTCTCATTGACGCCATCGCGGATGCCGAGCGACGGC
>CAJCBN010000321.1 GCA_903960645.1 uncultured Actinomycetes bacterium
CGACCTGGCCGGCGATGGCCATCTCCGCAGCGGCGACGGCGATGCCGCCTTCGGCCGCGTCGTGCGCGGCGTGGCTGATGCCCGACGCAGCGGCCTCGACGAGCACGTCGATCAGGCGCGCTTCGGCAGCCAGGTCGATGTCGGGGATGCGGCCGGCGACTCCGCCGAGCAGTTCGGCTTGGTACTCGGAGCCATCGACCGCGGGGGCGGCGTCACCGAGCAGAACGATCGAGGCACCGTTCCGTGGCGCCGCGCCGATGCTCTTCCCGGCGTCCTCGATCAGGCCAACGCAGCCGACGATCGGCGACGGTGGGATCGGGCCGCCCGAGTGCTCGTTGTAGAGCGAGACGTTGCCGGAGACGACGGGCGCGTTGAGTGCCTCGCACGCCTCAGCCATGCCCTCGACGGACTCGACGAACATGTACGGCGTCTCGCCCTTCTCGGGATTGCCGAAGTTGAGGCAGTTCGTGATCGCCAGCGGCCGGCCGCCGGTGCAGGCGACGTTACGGGCGGCCTCGGCGACGGCCTGGCGTCCACCGCGGCGCGGGTCGAGCCACGTGCGACGGCCGCTGCCGTCGAGCGACGCGGCGATCGCGCGTTGGGAACCGGGCAGGCGGACGACGCCTGCGTCGGCGCCGGGACGGATGACGGTGCCGCCGCCGACAATCTGGTCGTACTGCTGGAAGATGGCGGCCTTCGAGGCGATGTTCGGCAGCGCGAGCAGTTGCTCCAGCGTCTGCGAGGCGTCGCCCATCGCGGGCAGCGAGGCGACGTCAACCGGCTCGACGTCGAGCCGGGCGGGGCGCTGCGGATCGAGCGCATAGCGCGGGCAATCATCGACGAGCGCGGCCACCGGAATATCGCCGACGACGGTATCGCCCATCGTGCAGATCAGGTGGTCGCCCTCGACGACCTCGCCGATCACCGAGCACTCGAGCTCCCAGCGGGCGCACAGCGCCTCCACTTCGGCCAGGCGACTCGGCTCGACGCAGGCCAGCATGCGCTCCTGCGACTCCGAGATCATGATCTCGAAGGCCTCCATGTCGGCCTCGCGCAGCGGCACCTTGGCGAGGTCGAGCTTGACGCCGACCGGACCGCGCGACGCCATCTCGGAGGCGGACGAGGCGAGCCCCGCGGCGCCGAGGTCCTGCAGGCCGACCAGGACGTCGTCGCGGACGAGCTCGAGCGAGGTCTCGATCAGGCGCTTCTCCATGTACGGATCGCCGATCTGGACGGTCGGGCGCTTGTCGTCGCCGCCCGCGTCGATGTCCTGCGAGGCGAGTACCGATGCTCCGCCGATGCCGTCGCGACCGGTGCGCGCGCCGAACAGCACGACGAGGTTGCCGATGCCGGCCGCGGTCGCGCTCTTCAGGTCCGAGGCCTTGAGGACGCCGATGCACATGGCGTTGACGAGGCACGACTGCTCGTAGCCGGGGTCGAAGCGCACCTCGCCACCGATGTTGGCGACGCCAACGCAGTTGCCGTAGTGCCCGATGCCGCGAACCGCGCCGTCGAGCAGGCGACGGGTGCGCTCGGTGGCCGGATCGCCGAAGCGGAGGGAGTCGAGGATCGCGATTGGGCGGGCGCCCATCGCAAAGACATCGCGGAGGATGCCGCCGACGCCGGTCGCGGCGCCCTGGAAGGGCTCGACGGCGGACGGGTGGTTGTGGCTCTCAACCTTGAAGGCCACGCCGAGGCCGTCGCCGACGTCGATGACGCCCGCGTTCTCGCCCGGTCCCTGCAGCACCGCAGGACCATCCGTCGGGAAGCGGCGCAGTACGGCACGCGAGTGCTTGTAGCCGCAGTGCTCGCTCCAGAGCAGCGAGAAGACCGCGAGCTCGAAGTGATTGGGGTCGCGCCCCATCAGGACGACGATCTGCGCGTACTCGTCATCCGTCAGCCCGAGTTGGCGGTGCAGCGAGGGGTCGGAGACGTGGTTCACTCGTTGACCAACACTAGCGGAGGCACCCGTCGTCGCCGACGGTTGTCGCGCCCCTGAGGGGGCTCCACGCGCATGCCGCGGGCCCGCGTGGCTCGCCGGTGCGCGGCCGGCAGCGAGGATGGCCGCATGAGCACCTCCACCGCCCCCACCACCGCCCCTGCCACCCGCGCGACGATCGCCGTACCCGGCGGACGCGCCGTCCTCCTCGCCGAGCACGTGTTGGTCGGCGACGACGAGCTCGGCGAGATCGTCGTCCAGTCGCTGGAGCGCAGCGACGGCCGCCGCTACGTCCGCCTGGGCTACCGACGCAGCGGCCGCATGATCCGCGGGCCCGTCAGCATGCGCGAGGAGCAGTGGGCGAGCCTGCCAAAGCGACCGCCCCGTCCACCGCGCTGAGGCGGGCCGGACGCTGTCGCCGATCGGCCGCCGTTCCGCGTAGTGTTCGCGTGTGGGACCGATCCACCTGACCTCTCGCCCGACGCTCCGTGAGCCGATCCTGATCGCGGCCTTCCGCGGATGGAACGACGGCGGTACGGCGGCGACGATCGCGGCGGCGTTCCTCAAGAACCACCTGCACGCGGAGCGCTTCGGCGAGATCGACTCCGACGGCTTCGTCGATTACCAGCAGACACGCCCGCAGGTGACGATCGAGGAGGGCCACGTCCGCCAGATCACCTGGCCGGAGACGGAGTTCTTCCACGCGCGCCTGCCGAACGGCGAGCGCGACATCCTGCTGGTGATCGGCGTGGAGCCAAACTTCCGCTGGCGCGAGTTCAGCCGCTCGATCGCCCAGCTCGCGCAGGAGCTTGGCTGCACGCTGGCCGTCACCCTCGGCGGCCTGCTCGCCGACACGCCGCACACGCGCGACATCCCGGTCTCGGGGGCCGCGCACGACGCCAGCCTGATCGACCGCTTTGATCTCGAGCCGGTCCGCTACGAGGGGCCGACCGGCATCGTCGGCGTGCTCCACGACGACCTCGGCAAGGCCGGCATCCCGTCGGCGAGCCTGTGGGCCGCCGTTCCGCACTACCTCGGTGGCAATCCGAACCCGACGGCCGCGCTCGCGCTGGTCAACGCGCTCGAGCCGATCATCGACTGCGACCTGTCCCCCAACGAGCTCGAGACGGCCTCCGCCGAGTTCGACCGCCAGATCGCCCGCGTCGTCGAGAAGGACGCGGAGATGCGCTCGTACGTGTCCGACCTCGAGGATCGCCTCGACAACGGCGACGATTACGACGACGAGGACGATGAGGACGACGAGGGGTATGACGATGACGACGAGGACGGCGATGAGGGCACGCGCCGCATGACCCTCGACGAGATCACCTCCGAGAACCTCCCGAGCGCCGACGACCTCGAGGCCGAACTCCAGGAGTACCTGCGCAAGCAACGCGACGACGGGTAGTTCCTGTCGCCAATGAGCATGAGCGATCGCGACCACGAGACGCTCGCGGCGGACGAGGCGATCCTCGGCCGACTCTCACTGCTCGGGGATCAACGTTGCTTTGGTGGCTGGCACCAAAGCAACGTTGATCCGCCGGCCGGCGGGGGATCGCGTCACGTCGGCTGAACTGCGTCGACGGGTCGTCAGCCGGCGGCGAGTGCGGCGAGGTCGACGTCGGGGTCGGCCAACTGCTCCGCGGTGGGCGAGACGCCTGCGGCGAACAGCTTGCGCACGCCACGCAGGGTCTTCATGTCGCTGACCGACATCGCGGCCCGCAGCTTGCCGTCGCGCAGGTAG
>CAJCBN010000322.1 GCA_903960645.1 uncultured Actinomycetes bacterium
GCCGACGCCGACGCCGACGCCGACCCCTACCCCCACGCCGACGCCGACGCCGACCCCCACGCCGACGCCGACCCCAACGCCGACGCCAGCCCCCGGCACCGTCGTGCTGAAGGCCACCATGAAGAAGGACTCGACCTGGAACGGCGGCCTCTGCCGCAGCTTCACGATCGCCAATACCGGCACCCGGGCATCGACCAACTGGAAGCTGCGCTTCACCCTGCCGGCCAGCGTCAAGATCACCGACAGCTGGAGCGGCACCGCCAGCCGTAGCGGCAATGTCGTCACCGTGACGGCACCGAGCTGGGCAGCGACCGTCGGCCCGCGCACCAGCGTCGACGCCTTCGGTTTCTGCGCCACCGGTAGCGGCGAGCCGACCTCGATCAGCGTGACCGAGAGTTCCCCGACGACCACCGCCATCGCGGCGGCTCGCTCGGGGGCATCAGGCCGCGCCAGGGCGCAGGAGAAGGCGGCCAAGATCCGCCAGGCGCAGGCACGCACCCAGGTAGCCCGCACCCGCTAGGCATCAGTGCCTCTCCCCGCCTGCACTGCGGGGAGAGGCACTGGCGCGCGGCCAGGCCTTCGACGCTCCGGCCGCGTTGTGTGAGCCCACACACGAACCGGCGGGAGGTAGCACCACATGCGTCGCGTTCGGCGTCAGATGCCCGGAGCGCAGAGGTCAGCCCCATCAGAAGAGTTACAACCGTAGGAAGCGAGTACGCAGGATCATGGTGAACACCAAACCCCACACACAGAGACAACGCCCCGCACTCATAGCGCTTGCTGCCGCCGCGTTGTTGGCACTACTGGCCCTGGCCGGAACGGCACAGGCCGCACCGCAGCTGCCCCTCAAGACGCAAGGCAGCACGATCGTCGACGCCACCGGCAACGAGGTCGTTCTGCAGGGCGTCAACTGGTTCGGCTTCGAGACCAGCATCCACACGCCGCACGGCCTCTGGTCGCGCGACTACAAGGACATGCTCGCCCAGATCAAGGCGAATGGCTTCAACACGATCCGCATGCCGTTCTCGCTGGAGATGCTCGAGTCGCCGACCACCAGTGGCATCGATTACGGCGGCGGCAAGAACGCCGAGCTGCAGGGCAAGACGCCCCAGCAGGTGATGGACATCATCATCGCGGAGGCTGGTCGCCAGGGCCTGATGATCATCCTCGACAACCACTCGACGACCGACGATTCCTTCATGCATCCGCTCTGGTACGGCCTCGGTGGCTACACCGAGGACGATTGGGTGGCGGCCTGGAGCAAGCTGGCCACGCGCTACGCCAACACGCCGAACGTGATCGGCGCCGACCTCAAGAACGAGCCGCATGGCGAGGCCACCTGGGGCACCGGTGGCGCCAACGATTGGCACCGCGCGGCCGAGCGTGGCGGCAACGCCGTGCTGGCCAAGGCCCCCAACTGGCTGATCGTCGTCGAGGGCATCGAAGGCCCCGTCGCGGGCGGGCAGCAGCTCGACCGCCACTGGTGGGGCGGCAACCTCGAGGGCGTCCGCAACAACCCGGTCCGCCTCTCCGTCCCCAACCGCGTCGTCTACTCGCCGCATGAGTACGGCCCGGGTGTCTTTGCCCAGCCGTGGTTCGCTGATCCGAACATGGCCGCGATCCTCGCCGACCGTTGGCAGAAGGGCTTCGGCTACATCAAGGAGCAGAACATTGCACCGATCCTGATCGGCGAGTTCGGCGCCAAGAACGTCGGCACGGACACCGTCGAGGGACGCTGGATCAACCAGTTCGCCACGTACATCGAGCAGCAGGGCATCAGCTGGACCTACTGGTCCTGGAACCCCAACTCGGGTGATACCGGCGGTGTGCTCCAGGACGACTGGCGCACCGTGCACGCCGACAAGATGGCGCTGCTGAAGCGCCTCATGCGTCGGCCGGCCGATGGCGGCACGGCACCCACGCCGACGCCCACCCCGACGCCGACCCCGACGCCCACCCCGACCCCGACGCCCACCCCGACGCCGACGCCGACCCCGACGCCGACGCCGACCCCCACGCCGACGCCGACGCCGGGCGCCGTCAGCACACGGATCGCGATTGACTCGCAGTGGGCCGGTGGCTGGTGCGGCAAGTTCGTGATCAGCAATGCGACCGCCCGTGATCTGGTGATCGACGGGATCGCCTTCTCGGTCCCCGCGGGTGGCTCGGTGGCGAGCACGTGGGGTGGCACCTTCACCCGCACTGGCAATGACTTCACGGTCGTCGCGCCGAGCTGGGCCAAGGCCGTGGCCGGAGGAAGCTACGCCGACACCGGGCTGTGCGTGTCGGGTTCCGCCGCAGGACAGCTGAACAGCATCGTGGTGACGACGCACTCGGCCGGTACGACGCCGACACCCACCCCGGTGCCGACGCCCACCCCGACGCCGACGCCGATCCCGGTGCCGACGCCGACCCCGGTGCCGACGCCCACCCCGACGCCGACGCCGACCCCGGTGCCGACGCCGACACCGGCACCCGGCACGGTGACCCTGACGGCCACCGTGAAGAAGGACTCGACCTGGAACAGCGGCTTCTGCCGCAGCTTCACGATCGCCAATACCGGCACCCGGTCGTCAACCAACTGGAGGCTGACCTTCACGCTGCCGAGCAGCGTCAGGATCACCGACAGCTGGAACGGCACGGTCACCCGCAGCGGCAACGTCATCACGGTGACAGCTCCGGGCTGGGCGGCCTCCGTCGCCCCGCGCACCAGCGTGGCTGCGTTCGGGTTCTGTGCCACCGGCACGGGTGAGCCGACGGCGATCGGCGTCGCCGAGATCACCACGGCGACCACGGCCGTGGCGGCCGCACGCAGCGGCAAGGCGACCCAGGTGCGGGCCGTCGACAAGGCGAAGCGGATCCGCCAGGCCCGTCAGCTCGCCACCGCGCGCGCCTGACGGACGTCGGCGAGTACGGCCGGCTCTCCTCGACGGGGAGCCGGCCGGCTCGACCCACCGCTGCCTTATCGCAGCGGGGCGGCCGCCGGCGTCGGCAACGCGGAGACGACGTCGCCGCCCAGGATCTGGCACGTCATCACGAGCTCGACCGACGAGTTCATTGCGAGGCCCTGACAGCCGATCGCGGCCCGGGCGCAGAGACCGGCCTGGCCAAAGACCTCGACGAGCAGCTCCGTCGCACCGTTGATAACACGAGGCTGGTCCTCAAAGTCCGGCGCGGAATTGACGTAGCCCGTCAGCGTGATCATGCGCTGCACGCGATCGAGCGAGCCAAGCGCGAAGGCCATTACGCGAATGCTCTCGATACACGCCACCCGCGCGGCCTCGCGCGCCTCGTCGACCGAGACGTCCTGCCCCACGATGCCCGGGAGGTACGCCGCGCCGTTCTTTGTGGCGACGGTGCCCGAGAGGTGCAGCAGGTCGCCGTGAGCGACGTGCGACACGAACATCGCGCCGGAGGGATCCTCGTTGCCGTACATCGCGGCGAGGTCCACGTCGAGCAGGCCGAGGGCCGTGGCCCGGGCGTGCGGTCCACCTGTCAGTGCGCTCTCCGGCATGCCAGAAACCCTAGGCGAGCAGTCGGCGTCAGCGCCAGCGCGTCGCCGCGACGAAGCCGCCGCTCACCGCCGTCAGCACCGCGACGGCGACGATCGCCGCCTCGGCGGAGATCAGATCCGACAGCACGCCCGCGATCAGTGCGCCCAGCACGAAGCCGAAGTCGCGCCAGAAGCGGTACACGCTGACGATGCGGGCGCGGTCACGCGGCTGGCTGTTGTCGGCGACGGCGGCGATCAGCGTGGGGTAGACCATCGCGGTGCCCACGCCAAGCAGGAGCGCCGCCGCCAGCGACGGCGCGAAGTCCCCCGCCCCGACGGCCAGCACGCCCAGCGCCACGGCCTGCACGAGCATGCCGAGCACGATCAGCGGCTTGCGCCCCACGCTGTCGCTGAGCCAGCCCGTCCCCAGCTGCCCCACACCCCAGACCAGCGGGTACGCGGCTGCGACGATCGCGATCTCCCGCAGCGACGCCCCGGTCGCGGCCAGATAGAGCGGCACCAGCCCCCAGGCGAGGGCGTCGTTGAGGTTGTTGACGAGACCGGCCTGGCACGACGCCCGCAACGGCCCGTTGCGCAGCGTTGCCTCGACAAGCGCACCGCCGAGGCCGAGCACCGTTCCGTCCGTGCCGTGCTCGCGCTGCTCCAGGCGGACGTGCGCACCCGTATCCCGCACGAGGGCGAACGAGATGGCGAGGCCCACGACGGCGACGAGCAGCGCGCCGACCCAGACGACCTCGCGGGGCGCATAGGTCGCCGCGAGCGCGCCCGTGGCGAGCGCCATCAGCGCCACGCCGATGTAGCCCGCCGCCTCGTTCAGGCCGAGCGCCAGCCCACGCCGCGCCGGACCCACCAGATCGATCTTCATCACCACGGTCATCGACCACGCGAGACCCTGGTTGACGCCGAGGAACAGGTTGGCGACGACGATCCAGTGCCACGTCGGCGCGAGGCCGATCAGCAGCGGCACGGGCAGCGCCAGCGCCCAGCCGATGATCAGCATCCGTCGGCGCGAGTGCCGCTCGGCAAGGCTGCCGGAGAAGAGGTTCGTGATCGCCTTGCTGAGGCCAAAGGCGAGGACGAAGGCCAGGATCGCGGCCTTTGACGTGAGGCCGAACTCGCGCTCGCCGATCAGCGGCATCACGCTGCGCTCAAGGCCCACCATCGAACCAACGAGCGCGTTCAGCGCGACGAGCAGGGAGAACTGCAGCGCGTTGGCGCGCAGCCCGAGCCGAACCTCAGACATCAACGAGCTCCGCGGCTCGCACCGAGCACAACGCGTGCGGTCAGTGGTGCGCGGTCGGCACCACGACGACCGGGCAGGCCGCATGACCGGTGAGCTGCTGCCCCACGGAACCGAGCAGCAGACCCTTGAAGCCACCGTGGCCACGCGAGCCGATCACGAGGAGATCGGCCGACTCCGCCGCGTCAAGCAGGACGGCACCGGGGCCGCCCTCGACGATGTGGTGCTCGATCTCGACGCCCTCCGGGATGGTCGCCTTCGCGATGACGGCGTCCTGCGCTGCGCGACCATCGGCCTTGAGCTCGTCGACCGGATACGGCGCCGGCAGACCACCCGGACTCAGCGCGGTCACGGGAATCGACCAGGCCGTGACGACGCGCAGCGTATGGCCGTGCGCAGCCGCCTCCGTGGCGGCCCACTCCAGCGCGGGAACCGAGCGATCCGAACCATCTACGCCAACTGCGATAACGCCCATCTCAGGCCTCCTAGGGAATCCACGTGAACTGTACGGCAGATGCGGCTGCGGGATACCCCGGAATCGCCATCAGCGCGCGATCTCGCGCACGTCGTCGAGGCGAATCGGCAGCTCCCGGTCGTCCTCGAAGCGCACGATCACCGAGTCGGACGGCACGTTGATGCCACGCACGACGCCGCGCCCCTCGGGCGTCTCGACGGTGCGACCGACCGCGGGCGCGCGATCGCGGAACGAACGGTAGAGCGGATGCTCGAAGGCGAGACAGCAACGCAGACGGCCGCACAGGCCCGTCACGCGGCCGGGGTTGACGGGCAGATCCTGATCCTTCGCCATGCGCAGCGTGATGCGCGTCTCGTGCGCCGGGAAGCGCGTGCAGCAGAGGACGTCGCCGCAGAGGCCGTAGCCGCCCGTCACGCGGGCACCGTCACGCGGGCCGACCTGTCGCGCCTCGATGCGGATGCCGAGCTGGCGGCCCACGTCCTCGGCAATCGGCCGCAGGTCGATGCGCTCCTCGCTCGTGTAGCCGATCAGCACGCGGCGGCCGTCAAACGGCATCTCCGCGCCGTGGACCTTGATGCCCTGATGGCGCTGGACGACGGCACGACGGAAGCTGCGGCGCACCTCGGCGGCGCGCTCGCGCTGTTGCCGTCGCAGCACGTCGTCGTCCGGCGTGGCGGTGCGCAGCACCCGGAAGACGCGCTCGGGCGGACGGCCGTCGAGCTCGTGCGGCGGCTGCACGACGCGGCCGTACTCCTCGCCGCGCGGGGTCTCGCAGATGACGCGGTCGTTCCAGGCCAGCTCGTGGCCGCCCGGGTCGAGCGTCTCGACCTTGCCGCCCGATTGGAAGACCACGCCCACGACGATCATGCCGAGACCGCCTCGCGCCGCCGGGCGAGGCCCACCCGGGCGTAGACGGCGGCCAGGGCCAGCGGCACGTTGATCGGCTGGGCGAGGGCACGGCGCACCTCATCGACGCCCGTCAGCGCGGCCTCGAGGCGCGCCCGCGACAGGTGCTCGGCGAGCGGGACGAGGGCCTCGACAGCGGCCGTCGACCCAACCTGGTCGGCGGCATCCGCCTGCACGCAGAGAACATCGCGGATGACGAGCTGCACGGTGGTGATCACGGCGCGCATCATGTCGGTCTCGGCGCGGCGCCGGCGCCGGGCGGCGGTCGTCTTGCCCGCGGCCTCGATGCGTCGTCGCTCGCGGTCGAGCTCGCGCGACGTCGGCAGCTTCTCGAGGCGCTCCAGCTGGGCCGCCGCCGCCGCCTGCGCCTCGGACTCCGCGGCCTCGCCGACCGCCTTGATGCCGGCGTAGGTGCGCTGGACCGCGGCGTCCTCGGCGAGCCCCTCGCCGAGTAGGGCGAGCACATCGCGTTCGACGCCGCCGATCCACGCGCCGACCGCCGCGTCGGCCGCGAGGCGGCGCGCGAAGGCCAGGTCGCCGCGGCAGCGGGCGCCGATTGCCTGCGCCGCAACCGGGTCGATGCCGTCGGCGGTGAGGCGCGCGGCGATCGCGCCGGCGGCCAGCGGGGGGAAGGCGATCGGCTGGCAGCGGGAGCGCACCGTCGGCAGCACGCGCTGGACGTCGTCGGCGAGCAGGATCAGCACGACGTCGCCGGGCGGCTCCTCGAGCGTCTTCAGGAAGGCGTTGGCGGCATCGCGGTTGAGACGGTCCGCCTCGTCGACGATCCCGACGCGGCGCACGGCCTCCTGCGGCCGGTAGCGCAGCGCACTGGACAGCTCGTGCACCTGATCGACCAGCAGCGACTCTCCCTCCGGCTCGATCATCGCGAGATCCGGATGGCTGCCCGGGACCACCCGGCGCACGTCGCAGCCGAGCAGCGCCGCGGCGAACGCCCGGGCGGCGTCGCGCTTGCCGGTGCCGGCCGGGCCGTGCAGCAGGTAGGCGTGGGCGGGTGCCACGAGGCCCGCGTTGAGCAGGACCTCCGCGCGCGGCTGGCCGGGCAGGGAGAGCGTCATGGCCGCAGGTCCTCCAGCGCCTGCTCGATGCGCGCGGCCACCTCGTCAACGCTGCCGCGGGCGTCGATCAGCCGGACGCGGTCCGGCTCGAGCGCGGCCAGCTCGAGGAAGCCCTCAGCGACGCGCGCGTGGAAGTCGGCGCCGGCGGCCTCCATGCGGTCCGGCTCGTCGTCGCGGCGATCCACGCCGTGGAGCACCAGCGTACGGGCCGGCAGCACGCCTCCCGTCGCGAACAGCGAGACCGCGCGGATCGACTCAAGGCCGAGCCCGCGGGCGAGACCCTGATAGACCAACGAGCTGTCGATGAAGCGATCGCAGACGACCCAGGCCCCGCGGGCAAGCGCCGGCGCGATCACCGCTTCGGTCAACTCGGCCCGAGCCGCCGCGAAGAGCAACGCCTCGGCGCGATCTCCCATCGTCGCCTCCGGATCGAGCAGCACGGCGCGCACGCGTTCCCCGAGGCCGGTCCCGCCCGGCTCGCGGCACTGCACCACCTCGAGCCCGGTCGCCCGCAGGCGCTCGGCGAGCAGCGCCGCCTGCGTGGTCTTGCCGACCCCATCAGGGCCCTCGAGGCTCACGAACATGTAACAAGAGTAGTCCGCAGGGCCGATCGGGGCGCACCTCGGCAGGAACGGACGGACTGTCGGAGAAGGCACCTCCCGTCATGGCTGCTGCAGAGAATCCCTTCCTCCTCGACACCGGTGCGTGGGTTGCCGTCCGCCGACGGCGCTTCGCGGAGCGCTTCGCCCTGTGGGGCATCCTGATCGGAGCCGTGGTGCTGACCGGCATCGTGCTCTGGGTCGGGTTCGCCGTCTACAGCGCCCTCGCCGACCGCTCCAGCGCGCCCGCCACGGCCAAGGCCGCCGCCGTCATTCCCGCCCCGGCTGTGGCGCAGACCCCCGTCATCGTCTGGAACGGCGTCGGCGCCGACGGCGTCGCCGCAGAGGCCGCCCGTCAGCTGATGGTCAAGGAGTATCCGATCGTCAGCGTGGGCGATGCGCCCGACCACAGCTACATGCGCACGTACGTCATGTACCAGCAGGCCGACACGGCCGGACCCGCGGCCGCGCGGGAGCTGATTCGGCGCCTGAAGCTGGACAACGCGATCGCCCAGCCGCTCGACGGCGTCCGCAAGGATGAGCTCGGCGGGGCCCGCCTGCTCGTGATCGTCGCGGACCCGCTCACCAGCCACTAACCGTCCTCGACGCTCCGGCACGTACCATCCGGTCTGTGCGCCCGCTGCCCCGACTGAGCCCGACTGCTGCCGTGCTGCTGGCCGTGCCGGCCGTGCTGGTCGCGATCTGGGGCGTGCTCTTCGGCGCCGGGGGCATCGCACCGGGTGCCACCGAGCTGATCGCCGCCGGTACCGCGCTGCCCGCCGGCGTGGCCCTCGGCCTGATGGCCTGTGGCCGCTGGCCGTTCGTCCTGCCGAACCCGGCGAGCCTCGTCGCGGCAGGTGGCCTCGCGCTCTTCGCCGTCGTGGCCGCCCTCTCCGGTTTCTGGTCGCTGTCGCCCGCCCAGTCCGTGTCGACGGCCATCCTCGCCTCCGGCTACCTCGGCGCGCTCGCTCTCGGCCTGTTGCTCGGCCCGACGCTGCGACGCCCCGGCACGGTCTTCGCGACGGGCCTGACGGCGCTGGCCACCGTCGCCAGCACGTGGGCCCTGATCGCGCGCTCCTTCGGCGAGACCACCGGCGTGCAGCTGAGCCCGCGCCTGTCTGGCACGTTGACGCTGCCGAACGCCCTGGCCGTGCTCGCCCTCATCGGCGTGTTCGGGGGCCTCGCGCTGGCCGCCCACCGCGATCTCCGCCTGCGCGCCCTCGGCGGGGCAATCGCCGCCGTCAACGCGCTGGCGCTGGTGCTGACCTCCTCGCGCTCCGGCCTTGGCCTGACGGTGATCGGGATCGTGATCCTGCTGCTGGTCCTGCCGACGCCGCCGCGCCTGCGCCTGTCCGGGCTCGTGGCAATCCTGCCCGCCATCGTGCTCGGCTTCCGGGCCGCCTCGTGGACGGCCTTCACCGCGCCGGAGCAGAGCGTGCAGGCGGCAGGCTGGCAGCTGGTCATCGCCACCGTGGTGGCGATCATCCTCGGGGCTGCGCTCGCGGCGTTCTTCCATCGGGTGATGCCCGGCAACGACCCGGCGGGCACCCCGCGCCGCGCGTCTCGGCGCACGCTCCTGATCGCCGTCGCCGGGCTCCTCCTGATGGCGATCGCGGTCATCGTCCGCGCCGGCGGTATCGGTGCCACCGTGGCCGCCATCCGCGCCGGCTTCACGAGCCCCGTCGGGCAGGCCGGCGTCCGCGTCGGCATCGGCTCGAACTACCGCGACCACTGGTGGGAGACGGCGTGGAACGGCTTCACCGCGGAGCCGCTGCTCGGGTGGGGGGCCGGCACCTTCCGTCTGCTCGAGCAGACGACGCGGAACCCAACGCAGGTGACGGACTCCGCGCATAACACCCTGCTCGAGGTGCTCGCGGGCGTCGGCCTGCTCGGCGGCCTGCCGTTCATCGCCGCGGGTATCGCCCTCGTCGTGATGGCGCTGCGCGCCCTGCGTCGGCCGCGGACGGGCGATGCCACCGGCGTCACCGTCGTCGTCGTCGCCAGCTTCGCCTTCCTCCTGCAGGGGCTGGTCGACGTCGACTGGAGCCTCGCCGCGATCGGCGTGGTGGTCTACGCCGCGATCGGCGCGATCGCACCCGCCGATCGCCTGCAGACGCGCATCGCACCGGCCGGACGCGCCATCGCCGGCGTGCTCTGCATCGGCCTGATCGCCGCCGGCCTCCTGGCCCTGCCCTTCTGGCTCAGCGCGCGCCAGACGGTCGAGAGCCAGAACCTGATCGTCGAGGACCCGACCACGGCCCTCGCCCTCGCCGCCAGCGCGCACCGCTCCAACCCGCTCGCCGTGCCGCC
>CAJCBN010000323.1 GCA_903960645.1 uncultured Actinomycetes bacterium
CCGATACGCCCGTCCTGCCGCCGTGGCGCGTCGGCGTGGCGGCGTGCATGGCAGGATTCAGCGCATGAGCAAGGTCCTCGTCTCCGGCGGCTGCGGCTTCATCGGCTCGCACCTCGTGCGCCGCCTCCTGCGCGAGCACCCCGAGCTCCACGTCGTCAACATCGACCTGCTGACCTACGCCGGACGCCCGGAGAACGTCGCTGACCTCGCCGACGATCCGCGCTACAGCTTCGTCCACGGCGACATCAGCAATGCCGATGACGTGGCGCGGGCCGGTGCAGGCTGCACCGGCATCATCAACGTCGCGGCCGAGAGCCACGTCGACCGCTCGATCATGGGCGGCGACGAGTTCATCACCACCAACGTCTTCGGCACCAAGCGCCTGCTCGACTTCGCGCGCCAGCACGAGCTGCGCTACCTCCAGGTCTCGACCGACGAGGTCTACGGCGACGTCGATGCCCCGCACCGCTCGCAGGAGGGCGATCCGCTGCACGGCTCGAGCCCGTACGCCGCCTCGAAGGCCGCCGGCGACCTGCTGGTGCAGTCCTACGCGCGCACCTTCGGCCTCAACGCCTCGATCACCCGCGGCTCGAACACGTACGGCCCGTACCAGTTCCCCGAGAAGCTGATCCCGCTGTTCACGACGAACGCCTTCGACGGCAAGGACCTCCCGCTCTACGGCGACGGCATGCAGGTCCGCGAGATGCTGTTCGTCGAGGACCACTGCTCCGCAATCGATCTCGTCTTCCATGCGGGCGAGGCGGGCGAGGCCTACAACGTCGGCGCCGAGCACGAGGTGCCGAACATCGAGACCGCGCGCCGGATCATCGAGCTGACGGGCGCCGACCCGGCCTCGCTGAAGAGCGTCGCCGACCGGCCTGGCCACGACCGCCGCTACGCGCTCGACTGCTCGAAGCTGCGCGCGCTCGGGTGGGAGCGACACACCGACTTCGACACCGGCCTCGCGCTGACCGTCGAGTGGTTCCGCGCGAACCGCCCCTGGTGGGAGGCGATCAAGAGCGGCGAGGCCTTCGCCGACTACGCCGCCAAGAACTACGGCTCGCGCAGCTAGCCCGTGCGCGTCCTCGTCGCCCGCTGCTCGATCGGGTACTCGGGACGCCTGACCACGCGCCTGGCCAGCGGCGACCGGATCATCATCTTCAAGGACGACGGCTCCGTCTGCGTCCACGGTCCCAAGGGCTTCAAGCCGATCAACTACATGTCCGGCCCGACCGCGCTGACGGAGGCGGACGGCCTGATCTCCGTGCGCCGTCCCGAGACCGGCGAGGTGCTGCTGATCGAGATCGAGCAGGTGATCAGCGACGCGACCCACGGCCTCGAGGACACCGCCGTGCTCGAGCGTGAGGGGCGCGAGCTTGAGCTCCACGCGCTGCTCGAGCGCTCGCCCGAGCTGATCGAGGCGGGCCTCGAGATCCTCGAGCGCGAGCGCTCGACCGACGTCGGCCCGGTCGACTTCCTCGCCAAGGACGCGCAGGGCCGCATCGTGCTGGTCGAGGTGAAGCGCGTGAAGGCCGTCGTCGCGGCGGTCGAGCAGGTCGTCCGCTACCGCGAGCACATCGAGAAGGATGCCGCCTACGCGGGCGCCCGCGCCCTCGTCGTCGCTCCCGAGTTCGCCCCGCAGGCCCGCAAGCTCGCCGAGCGCCGCAACGTGGAGTGCGTCACGCTCGACGTGGCGGCGCTGTACGCCGGGACGGAGCACGACCCGACGCTGTTCTAGGCGGACGCGACAAAGCGGGGCTTGTCATGTGCGCCCGCTGCAGCCCGCGCGCCTACAGCCCCATCGCGTGGTAGCCCGCGTCGACGTACGCAACGGTGCCCGTCACGTTCTCGGCGGAGAGCAGGTAAGCCGCGGCCTTGCCGACGTCGCCCTGGTCCACGTTGCGCTGGAGCGGCGAGCGCTGCAGCACAAGCTCTTCCATCGTCGTGAAGCCCGGAATCGAGCGGCCGGCGAGCGTGCGCACCGGGCCGGCC
>CAJCBN010000324.1 GCA_903960645.1 uncultured Actinomycetes bacterium
CACCGGTACGGCATTCGCCTCGATCTTCGTGTGTCAGGCTGCGATTCCGGCCGGTGCCGTCGAGGCGTCGGTTGGCCCGACGACGATCCCGGCTGCGCTGCCGGCCACGATCAAGCGTGTCGCGCTGCTCGGCGACACCGGCTGCCGTCTCAAGATGGGTGATCCCACGCAGGCGTGTTCGTCGGCCTCGAAGTGGCCGATCGCCCGCGTCGCCGCTTCGATCGAGCGTGCGAACCCCGACGTGATCATGCACATCGGTGACTACTTCTACCGCGAGGCCGCCTGCCCGTCCGACATGCTGGCGCGCTGTGGTGGCTCGCCGGCACCCGTACCGGGCAACTCCTACAAGGACACGGATTACGGCTGGGTGGCCGACGCGATCATCCCGCTGTCGCCGCTGTTCGCTGTCGCACCGATCGTCATGACGCGGGGCAACCACGAGGCCTGCTTCCGCGGTGGCAATGGCTGGTACCTGTTCTTCGATCCCTGGGCCGGTAGCGCGCAGCACTGCGCGCCTAACGCGCAGGGCGAGGTGCCCGACGCGGTCTCGAAGACGTGGACGGCGGACCTGCCGCTCGGCGGCATGCGCACGCTGCACATCGCGGTCGTCGACTCGGCCTACGGCTACGACGCCGAGATCAGCTCGTGGAAGGATCGCGAAGCCCCGCTCTACAAGGCTGCAGCGCTGGAATCCAAGGCCCAGCCGGGCCGCGAGTCGTGGTTGATCACCCACCGGCCACTGTTTGGCATCCAGCAATGGGTTCCGGACAACGGCGGTGCTCCCTACAACACGTGGATCGCGGCCGACCAGACGGCGGCCGCGCTGCCGAATCTGGATCCGTTCTCGTTGATTCTCGGCAGCCATATCCACGTCGCGCAGGCCAACCAGATACCCGGCATGCCGGGGCAGCTCGTGATCGGCAACAGCGGTACGCAGCTTGAACCGTCCGATGACTTCTCGCTGCCGGCCTACGGTCCGCTGCGCTCGCAGGAGACGGGCGCAGCGATGGTGCCGGGGATGAAGCTGCCCGGCAACGCGACGTTCACCTGGTCGGCGTTGCGCTTCGGCTTCGTGATCGCTACGCCGGGGGCAGAGGCGGGCCAGTGGTCCTTCTCGCAGCGCAGCACCAACGGCGTGGAGTTCGCACGCTGCGCGCTGGCCAAGCGCCAGATCCACTGCCGGTAGTTCACCGGCTGGCGCCTCACAGGCGCGTCGTCACGCGCACGGCACATGCGCGCGTGGATTACGTCGTCGTCACGTCGTTATTGGTACTGGCGTCAGAAGGGACGGCTTCATCTTGTGGGACGTTGCATGACAAGGTGGGCCCGGGTCCATCTCGTCCGGCGGTTGTTCTGCGACCGCTAGGGTTCTCGCATGCTTGGACGCGCCACGCTCACCCTTCCCGCCTCGCCCAGCGCGCTCGTGCTCGCCGACAACGTTGCTGCGGGCTTCGCGCACGAGGCCGGCATCGCGGCCGACGATGTGGCGCGCATTCAGCAGGCAGTTCGTTGTCTTGTCGCCTTTAGCGTGGAGCAGTCGTACGAGGGACGGGGTAAGGGCGACGTCGAGCTGAGCCTCGAGCTCGACCCGGCGGGCGTGCAGGTTGTCGTCCACGACTGGGGTCGCCCCTTCCGCGTGGCAGGTGGCGCTCATGGTCCGCTGCCG
>CAJCBN010000325.1 GCA_903960645.1 uncultured Actinomycetes bacterium
CCCGGGCTGGCGACGATCTGCGGCATGTCGAGGAAGCCTTCCTCGAACTCGGGCTCGGCCTGGTTGCGGCCCTGCTCGACGACGAGGCCGACCTCGTCCTCGCCGACGAAGGCGCCCTGAATGCGCTGGATGCGGCTGGTGCCGATCGGCCGGTAGAGCATGTCGCCCTGGCCGAGCAGGCTCTCCGCGCCCGGCGTGTCGAGGATGACGCGCGAGTCCGTCATCGACGAGACGGCGAACGCGATGCGGCTCGGCACGTTGGCCTTGATCATGCCGGTGATGACGTCGACCGACGGGCGCTGCGTGGCGAGCACGAGGTGGATGCCGACGGCGCGCGACTTCTGGGCCAGGCGGATGATGCAGTCCTCGACCTCGGCCGGCGCGACCATCATCAGGTCGGCGAGCTCGTCGATCACGACGAGGACGTAGGGCAGCTGATCCTCGGGGCGTCCACCCTCGACGCGCGCCTTGTTGAACTCGACGATGTTGCGGCTGCGGGCGGCGCCGAGCTTCTCGTAGCGACGCTCCATTTCGCCCACCACGTTCATCAGGGCCGCGGCGGCGCTCTTCATGTTCGTCACGACGGGCGTGAGCAGGTGCGGGATCGCCTCGTAGTGGTTCAGCTCGACCCGCTTCGGGTCGATCAGGATCATCTTGACCTCGTCCGGCGTGGCGTTCAGCAGGATCGAGACGAGCATCGCGTTGAGCGAGCCGGACTTGCCCGAGCCGGTCGTGCCGGCGATCAGCACGTGCGGCATCTTGGCGAGGTCGGCGTGCACGTGGTTGCCGCTGATGTCCTTGCCGAGCCAGACGGTCAGCGGGCTGCAGCCGGCCGGGAACGAGCCCTGGATGTCGCCGAGCGTGACGAGGTTCGGCGTCGTGTTGGGGACCTCGACGCCGACGGCCTGCTTGCCGGGGATCGGCGCGAGGATGCGGATGTCGGTGGTGGCGAGCGCGTAGGCGAGGTCGTCCTTGAGGGCCGAGACCTTGCCGACCTTCGTGCCCGGGGCGAGCTGGATCTCGTAGCGCGTAACGCGCGGCCCCGAGACGGTGCCGATCACGCGGCTCTTCACGCCGAAGCTCTCGAGCGCCTCGACGAGCGAGTGGCCCATGCGGTCGAGCGTGCTCTGCTCCACCTCGGCGGCCTGCGAGCGACCGAGGACGCTCGGGTCGGGCAGCTTGTAATCCTGATGCTGGCGGCGCACGGCCGGGAGCGCGGCGAGGTTGATCGTCGGCTCGCCGCTCTCGTCGTCGGTGAAGACGCTCTCGGGCGTGTCGGAGATGGGCTCCTCCCACGACGGCTCGCGGGTGGGCTCGGGCGCGACGACGGCCTTGGGCGGAAAGGTCGGCTCCGCAGTGGCGTCGGCCGACACGGGCTCGTCGCCCCAGACCTCATGGATCGGGTCGGGGTAGACGATCGCCTCGGGCTCGTCGGCGAGCGGCTGTACGTGCGCCTTGCGGGTGCGGCTGGCCTCGCGGTGCTCAATCAGGGCCTGGCGCTCGGCCTCGTCCTTGGCGAGCGCGCGGCGGGCGCTGGCGTCGTCGAGGCGATCGGCGATGGCGCTGTAGAGGTCGACGCAGGTCTCCCAGAACGCCTGCCAGAGGACGCTCAGCTTCTGGCCGGCGAGCAGGACGACGCCGCTGACAGCGAGGGCGACGATCACGAGCAGCACGCCCGCGTCGCCGGCGGCGGAGCCGAGCAGCTTGTGGAGGTGCCCGCCGACAAAGCCGCCGGCGTTCTCCGACAGCTTGCCGCTGGTGGCGTCGTTCGAGAGCGCGAGGAGGAGCGCGAGCAGCACGAGCGGCGCGCCGGCGAGGCGGCGGCGCATGCCGGGGCTGAAGTTCTTCTGCAGGATCAGCGCGCCGCTGCCGACGAGCACCACCGGCAGGAAGATCGCGAACGCGCCGAACGCGACGCGCGAGCCGTCGGCGAGCTGTCCGCCGACAAACGAGCCGTCGATGCCGAACCAGAGCAGGAGCGCGAGAAACAGGCCGAGCAGCGTGAGGCCGAGACCGGCGGCGATCCGCGGCGCGGGGCTCGGCGGCGCAGACTTGCGTGCAGCGGTCTTGCGCGGCGCGGGCTTGCGCGCGGCGGGCTTGCGCTTGGGCGCAGCCTTGGATGCGGTTGCGCGGGGCTTCTTCGGAGCAGGTTTGGACGATCGCGAGCGTGTGGCCACCTTTGGGGCTTCTCCCCCCTGCCGGGTTCTCCTTCACCCGTTTTCCGGACAACAGGGGCCCGGGCCTATTTTGTCCAGGGGTGGTTGCGCGCTTGCGTGCGCGACGCGGCACACCCGGCGCGTCCAGCGTGC
>CAJCBN010000326.1 GCA_903960645.1 uncultured Actinomycetes bacterium
CGCCGTCCACATACGAGCTACCCACAGGCACCCGAGCGGTAATGCGACGAAAGGGTCTGACCCCTTCGTCGCATCCAGACTCGAGCGGCACCTCGACACCCAACCGCCATCGCCGCGTCTCACAGGCAACGAAGCAGAACAGCTAGCTGGTCTGAGACCACGCGCCGGCGCGGTGGCTGCGGCAACGGGGTCAGCCGCGGAGAACCACCTGCTGGCGACCACCATGTGGGCGCGTCCCGCATCGTGGATCGGTGCACCCACCACGTGGTGAGCCGGCGCGCGCAT
This sequence comes from uncultured Actinomycetes bacterium, assembly GCA_903960645.1. Taxonomy (GTDB): domain Bacteria; phylum Actinomycetota; class Thermoleophilia; order Gaiellales; family F1-60-MAGs149; genus F1-60-MAGs149. Next base: position 286 of record CAJCBN010000326.1, read on the forward strand.
GGCGGTCACTACCGGCGTAGCCTGACGGCCATGACCACCACCCGCATGATCGGCCTGGGCTCCATGGGAGCCGGCATGGCCCGCAACCTCCTCGCGGGCGGCTTCGCCCTCACCGTCGACGATCTCGCCCCCGACCGGGTCGCCGCCCTCGCGGCCGCCGGCGCCACCGCCGCGACGCCCGGCCCCGTCACCGAGGACGTGGTGATCCTGTCCCTGCCCGCCCCGCAGCACGTCGAGGCGGTCTGCCTTGGTGCCGACGGACTCCTCGCACGCATGCAGGCGGGCGCGGCGCTCGTCAACGCCTCGACCGTCGACCTCGCGATGGCGCGCCAGCTCGGCGAGGCCTGCGCGGAGCGCGGCGTGCTGTACGTCGACGGACCCGTGACCGGTGCCGCCGACGGTGCGGCTGCCGGGGCGCTGATCTTCATGTGCGGCGCCTCCGAGGAGGCGCTGGCGGCCGTGCGCCCGCAGCTGGAGGCGATGGGGGAGGACGTCGTCCACCTCGGGCCGGCCCCAGCCGGCACCGCCTCGAAGCTGCTCACCAACATGCTCTGGTTCATCCACGTCACCGCGCTGTCGGACTCGCTCAGCCTCGCGGCGCGCTGTGGTGTCGACATCGATCGCTACGCCGCGCTCGTCCAGGGTGGCAACTGCGCCGCGAACTCCTGGGTCGCGCGTCACGACCTGCCCAACATCCTCGCCGACGACGACGATCCCTCCTTCACGCTGGCCCTGTGCGTGAAGGACCTGCGCCTGATCGGTGAGCTGGAGTCCGAGGTCGGCTACGCGAGCGACCTCACAGCGGCCGCGCGGGCGCGCTTCGCCGAGGCGCTCGAGCGCTTCGGGCCCGAGACCGGCGAGCTCGCCGTCACGCGCATCGCGGAGACGGCGGCGGCAACGTCGATCCGCTCACGCCGCTAGCGCGTCGAACTCCGCTCACGAGGTGACCCCAGGCGGGGCCGCAACGCTCGCTCAGACCCAGCGCAGCCACTTGAAGACGCCCAGCAGGACGCCGATGGCGGCGACGAGGACGGCGACGATGGCGGCGAAGGCAAAGGCACTGTGGTCGAACGGCACGGGCACGTTCATGCCGAACAGGTTGGTCGCGAAGGTGACCGGCAGGAACACGACGGTGAGGACGGTCAGCACCTGCAGGATGCGGTTCTGGCGGTGGCTGATTGCCGTCTCGTTCGTCACCTCGAGGGCCTCGACCACCTCCTTGTAGTTCTCGAGCAGGTCCCAGATGCGCTCGGCGGAGTCGATGAGGTCGTCGTAGTAGATGTCCAGATCCTCGCTGGCGAGGTAGCGCTCGCCAGCCCGCTCGAGCTGCCGCAGCACCGGGCGCTGCGGCTTCGTGATCTTGCGGTAGCCGATGATCTCCTGCTTGACGTTCGAGATCTGGCGGACGATCGACTCGTCCGGATCCCGCTCGAACATGTGATCCTCGATCTCCTCGAGCTTGCGCCCGATCTGATCGAGGATCGGGAAGCAGTACCCGTAGAGCGAGTCGAGCACCTCGTAGAAGAGGAATCCGGAGCCCTTCGCGAACCACTCGGCGCGCTCGTCCGGATTAGCCTCGAGGCGACGGAAGACGTTGCTGACGGGCTTCAGCGGGACGTTCGGAATCGTGATCAGGTAGTCCGGTCCGATGAAGGCATTGACCTCGGCCGGGAACAGCCGCCCCGAGCTCTTGTCGTACCACGGGAAGTGCAGGACGACGAAGACGTAGTCGGGGTACTCATCGACCTTCGGCCGCTGGCGGCGCGAGCGCACGTCTTCGAAGTCGAGCTCGTGGAAGGAGTACTCCTCCTCGAGCCAGGCGATCTCAGCGGGCCCGGGGGACTCCAGCTGGATCCACCGCAGCCCACCGGCCTCGAGCACGCTGACGCGCGGCTCCGCGACAGCGGGAGCCGACAGGGACACCGCAGGGTGCCGGGGTCGTCGGATGCGAGGCATAGGAGGAAGTTGAAGGTGATCGGTGCATTGCGCCTGCGACAGGATAGCGCGCGCACGACATCCAGAGCCTCTACCCTGCAGGGATGCGTATTCTCGTGATCGGAGCAGGCCGCGTCGGCACCAGCGTCGTTGCGGCACTCCACGCTCAGCATGACGTGACCGTCATCGACCTCGACGCCGATCTCCTCGGCTCGGTCGGCAACCGCTACGACGTCATGACCGTCGTCGGCAACGGCACCTCCCGGACCGCCATGCAAGGCGCCGGGATTGATCGCGCCGATCTCGTGATCGCCGCCACGGATCGCGATGAGATCAACATCGTGGCCGCGCTGCAGGCCCGCGCGCTGACCGCCGCCCGCATCGTGGTGCGCACCTCGAGTGCCGAGTACCTGTCGGCGTGGCGCGCCGGCGAGCTGCCGGTCGACGTGATGATCTCCGCCGAGAACGAGATCGCCCAGGCCGTCGCCCGCGCAATCGGTATGCCGGGCGCCCTGCAGACCGACCTCTTCGCCGACGGTCGGGCGGAGATGGTCGAGTTCGAGGTGCACGCCGACGCCGCCGAGAACATCGTGGGGCGGCGCATCGCCGAGATCCGCGTGCCCGACGAGAGCGTGATCGCCTCGCTGATCCGCGCCGACGCCGTGATCATTCCGGGCGGCGGAGACGTCGTCCAGGAGGGCGACCGCATCGTGCTGATCGCCTCGCCACAGGCCTCACGGGAGTGGTCCGTCCGTCTCGCACGCACCGACGTATCGGCAATCCGCGAGGTCGTCGTCGTCGGTGGCGGCACCACCGGCCGGACGATCGCGCGCGCCCTCTGCGCCCAGCAGCTGCGGGTACGGATCGTCGACGCAGACCAGGCCGTGGCGCGCATCTGCGCCGAGGAGATCGCCCAGGCCGACGTGTTCTGCGCCGACGCGACGGACTCCGGGTTCCTTCAGCGCGAGAACATCGGCCACGCCGACGCCATCATCTGCTGTACCGAGCGTGACGAGCGCGACCTCTTGATCGCGCTGCTCGCCAAGTCCCTCGGTGTGCGGATCGCCATCGCCGTCGTCGGCGATCCCGACTACGTGCCCGTCTTCGAGCGCGTCGGCGTCGACCACGCGCTCAACCAGCGACTCGTGGTTGCCGAGGAGATCGTCCGCTTCACGCACGATCCCCGCACCCGCGGGTTCGCCATGCTGGAGAACGACCGCGTCGAGGTGCTCGAGCTGGAGATTCGGCCGGACAGCCGGCTGATCGGCAAGCCCTTCCGCGAGCGCCCGCTCGAGGGCGCGATCGTCGGTGCGATCGTGCGCGGTGACCGCGTCATCTTCCCGCGCGGCGACGATGCGCTGCAAGCCGGAGACTCCGCGATCATCCTC
>CAJCBN010000327.1 GCA_903960645.1 uncultured Actinomycetes bacterium
CTGTCGGGCGGCGGCCGCTCGTCCGGTCTGATGAGCTTCCTCAAGATCGGCGACCGCGCCGCGGGCGCCATCAAGTCCGGCGGCACGACGCGCCGGGCGGCCAAGATGGTCACGCTCGATCTCGACCATCCGGACATCGAGCAGTACGTCCGCTGGAAGGTTGTCGAGGAGACCAAGGTCGCCGCGCTTGTCGCCGGCTCCCGGATGCTCAACCGCCACCTCAACGCGGTGCTCGCCGCGACGCAGGAGGGCGAGGGCGATGACCGCTTCATCGCCCGTGAGAACCCGGCGCTCGCCCAGGCCGTCCGCGGCGCCCGCGCCGGCGGCGTCCCCGACGCCTCGATCCAGCGCACGCTCGACCTCGCCAAGCAGGGTGTCAAGGAACTCCAGATCGACGAGTACGACACCGACTGGCAGGGCGAGGCGTACCTGACCGTCTCCGGCCAGAACTCGAACAACTCGGTCCGCATCACCAACGCGTTCATGGACGCGGTGGAGCAGGACGCCGAGTGGCCGCTCTACGATCGCACCGAGCTGGCCAAGGCCGAGGCCCAGGGCCGCGCGCCCGCCTCCAGCAAGGTCCTGCGCGCCCGTGACCTGTGGGATCAGATCTGCGAGGCGGCCTGGCTCTGCGCCGACCCGGGGATCCAGTTCCACGACACGACGAACGAGTGGCACACCTGCCCGGCCGACGGCGAGATCGTCGCCTCGAACCCGTGCGCCGAGTACGTCTTCCTGGACGACACGGCCTGCAACCTGGCCTCGATGAACCTGATGACGTTCGATCGTGGCGACCACTTCGATCACGTCCTGTTCCGGCACGCCAGCCGGCTGTGGACGATCGTGCTCGAGATCTCGGTCCTGATGGCTCAGTTCCCGAGCCGTGAGATCGCGGAGCGCTCGTACCTCTACCGCACCCTCGGCCTCGGCTACGCCAACCTCGGCGCCCTGACGATGCAGCGCGGCCTCGCCTACGACTCGCCGCAGGCCTATGCCTTCTGCGGTGCCGTCAGCGCGATCATGCACTTCACCTCGCTCGCCACCAGCGCTGAGCTGGCCGCCGAGCAGGGCACGTTCGGCGCCTACGAGCGCAACAAGGACGACATGCTCCGCGTGGTCCGCAACCACCGACGCGCCGCCTACGCGGCCGCCGCGTCGGAGTACGAGGGCCTGCAGGTCACGCCGGAGGGCATCGACGCCGCGTACTGCGAGCCCGAGCTCCTCGAGGTCGCCCGCTACGAGGCCGACCGCGCGCTCGCCCTGGGCGAGACGCACGGCTTCCGCAACGCGCAGGTCACGCTGATCGCGCCGACCGGCACGATCGGCCTCGTGATGGACTGCGACACGACGGGCATCGAGCCCGACTTCGCGCTCGTCAAGTTCAAGAAGCTGGCCGGCGGCGGCTACTTCAAGATCGTCAACGCGTCGGTCCCGCCGGCGCTCAAGCACCTCGGCTACTCGCCGGAGCAGGTGGACGACATTGTCCGCTACTGCGTCGGTACCGGCTCGCTCGACGGCGTTCCGCACATCCACCCGGAGGCCCTGCGCGGCTTCGGCTTCACGGAGGCCATGCTGGCCGCCGTCGAGACCGCGCTGCCGACGGCCTTCGACGTGCGCTTCGCCTTCACCCGCTACTCGGTGGGCGACGATGCGATCGTGGAGAACCTCGGCATCGACCGCGAGGAGCTCGACGAGCCCGGCTTCGACCTGCTGCGGGCGCTCGGCTTCGGTGACGCCGAGATCGACGAGGCCAATACGGCCGTCTGCGGCACGATGACCGTCGAGGGTGCTCCGCACCTCCGCGACGAGCATCTGTCGGTGTTCGACTGCGCCAACAAGTGCGGTCGCCTCGGCACCCGCGCAATCCGGGCGCTGTCGCACATCGAGATGATGGCCGCGGCGCAGCCGTTCCTGTCGGGCGCGATCTCGAAGACGATCAACCTGCCCGCCTCGGCGTCGATCGCCGACGTCGCGGAGTGCTACCGCGTCTCGTGGAAGAAGATGGTCAAGGCCAACGCGCTGTACCGCGACGGCTCGAAGCTCTCGCAGCCGCTCTCGGGCGCCGCTGCCGAGGCCCTCGACGTCGGTGCGGACATCGAGGTCCTGACCGAGCTGCCGAGCATCGAGCAGGCGGCCGAGCGCGTCGTCCAGATCATGGGCGAGCGTCGTCGTCTGCCGCACCGCCGGGCCGGCTACACGCAGAAGGCCACGCTCGCCGGGCACAAGGTGTACCTGCGCACGGGCGAGTACGAGGACGGCACGCTCGGTGAGATCTTCATCGACATGCACAAGGAGGGCGCGGCCTATCGCTCCCTGATGAACAGCTTCGCCATCGCCGTCTCGCTGGGACTCCAGCACGGCGTGCCGCTGGAGGAGTTCGTCGATGCCTTCGTCTTCACCCGCTTCGAGCCGAACGGCATGGTGGTCGGCAACGACCGGATCAAGATGTCGACGAGCGTGATCGACTACATCTTCCGCGAGGTCGCGATCTCCTACCTCGACCGCAATGATCTGTCGCACGTCGACGATCAGGATCTGCGCGGCGACGATGTGGGCACGCCGAAGTCCGAGCGGCTCGACCGCACGATCACGGCCGTGGCCTCGACGCCCGTCGCTCCGGTTCCGGCCGGTGCCGCGCTGTCGCCGGCGCAGAAGACCCGCCTCCAGCAGCGCCCCGCGCCGCTCCTGACGGAGCGGGACGAGGCTCGGCTGAAGGGCTACGAGGGCGACGCCTGCGTCAACTGCGGTCAGATGACCCTGGTCCGCAACGGCACGTGCCTCAAGTGCATCAGCTGCGGCGAGACCAGCGGCTGCTCCTGATGTAAGCGGCCATCTGAATGTCCACCGATTGGCCATTTCGATAACCACCTCCAGAACTGCCGGAATGCCCCGCCAGACGGGGCATTCCGCGTTCTGGGTGCTGGATACCGTGGCCAATCGATTGGCCAGATGGGGTCCAGCGATATTGGCGGATTGGCCATCTCGATGTCCACTTCTCCTGGGTGCGGGTGCCCGAAGGACGGCCCTCCGTGGCGCCTGAGAATGGGCGCCGCCGCGTGCGCTCGGCCCCGAGGCCGGCGTCAACCTCAGGGCAGACGAAAGTGGCCGCGCTCCGGCTGAAGCGCGGCCTGACTCAGTCGCAGCTAGCTGATGCGGCGGAGATCTCGCTGGTGACGTTGCGTCGCTTGGAGACCGGTGCGACCGACAACCCGTCGCTGCGGGTGCGGGTCAACTGCGCCTTGACCCTTGGCGTGGACCTCGACGCGGTTATCGAGAGCCGCTGGCTCCAGCGTTACGACCCGCCAGCACCGAAGCCGGCTACTCGTCGTCGAGCAGAAGGCTGTAGCGAGCCTCGTCGGTGAGGGCGATACTCGGCGAGGTATCACACAGCCCCCCGGCGTTCATGAGCTCGCCCCAGGCGACTCTCTGGTCGTTGGCGTTGCTCAGATCGCGCCGAGCGATCTCACCGGCCGTAATCGCGACGGCGAGCAGGCGTGCGGTCCGGCGATTGAGCCCCCGGTGTTGCTGCGCGGCCCGGGCCGCGCGCTCGCGCTCATCCTCGGTCAGGCCGATTGGGGCAGGGCGCACCGCCACGCTTCCGTCGGCGTGGCGATGAAGTCTCAGGGCTCGCACGCCGAGGAACTGCTCGCCGTAGGTGATGCGTGGACCGGTCAACTACCGATCCAACTGCTCCTCAAGGCGTGCCTCGTCGATGGCGCGTGCCAGGCGCCCGGTCTTGATGTCGTCGGAAAACCGGTCACCGCTCGAATGGGCAACGACCAGGTCGAGACGAGCACCCCGTACGGAGACTTCTACGCCCTCCAACTGCCACGGCGCAGGCGGGAGGAAGCGGCGGAAGTACGTGCCGATGCAACTGATCAGCCGAACCCGCGCCGCCTGCCTCGACGGTGCTGGGTATGCGGCCAACATCCGGTCGTCCGCCTCTGTGATGTATCGGAACCGAGGAGCCTTATGGCCGTCAGCTAGAAGTCCGGCGATTGCCCGGTGGCACAGGACGCCAACTTGGCACGCCGTGATCGGGCTACGTCCTATCGACAAGATGCATTCGTACTTGGCGTGAGAGTTAGCATTTTTATGTGAGCAGCAAGTGCAAGACCCGTTGCGGGTAGGCCCCCGTATGTATCCTCACCGCCATGCACATCCTCCGCTGCGCCCTGATCGTCATTACCGCCGCCGTTACCCTTGGGCTCGGTGCGAGCACGGCGCTTGCCGCGGTACAGGTGCCCTGGGCCA
>CAJCBN010000328.1 GCA_903960645.1 uncultured Actinomycetes bacterium
GGCCAGTACACGGCCGGCAACGTCGATGGTGGACCCGTGCCGGGCTACCTGCAGGAGGAGGGCGTCCCGCCGACCTCGACGACCGACACGTTCGCGGCGCTCAAGCTTGAGGTCAACAACTGGCGCTGGGCCGGCACCCCGTTTTACATCCGCGCCGGCAAGCGCATGCCGCGCCGCTCCACGGAGATCACGATCGCCTTCCGGCCCGTGCCGCACAAGCCGTTCGCGGACCCGAAGGTGTCGCAGAGCATCCGTCCCAACCTCCTGACGCTGTCGATCCAGCCCAACGAGGGCGCGTCGCTGCGGATCGAGGCCAAGGCGCCCGGCGCCGAGACCGAGCTGCGCCCGGTGCGCATGGACTTCCTCTACGGCGAGACCTTCACCCGCGACACGCCCGAGGCCTACGAGCGTCTGATCCTCGACGCGCTGCGCGGCGATGCCACGCTGTTCACGCGTGCCGACGAGGTCGAGCAGGCCTGGCGCATCGTCGACCCGGTGATCGCCGCGTGGGAGAGCAACGAGGTGCCGCTCGAGCCGTACGTGGCCGGTACGCCCGGCCCGGCGGCTGCCGATGCGCTGATCCGCGCGGACGGGCGGAAGTGGCGGCGACTGTGAAGCGCGTCGCGACCGCCACCCGCGAGCTCGAGACGAAGGGCCTGCATTGGCACGCCACGGACACCTCGACCGATGTCGTCGCCGATACGTTGGCCCGTCTGCTGCGGGAGGCTGATCATCTCGGCGGCGACCACGTGTCGCTGCGCACGATGAACCTGATCGTCGCGCCGGACCCGCACAAGGCGAACGCCCATCGCGCCAGCATGCAGGAGACCGCGCTGCATCCGGCCCGCCTGATCAGGCTCGTCGAGCATCGCCCCGACCGCCTCGACGCCGATATCCGCGTGCGCCTGATCGAGCTCGGCGATGCCGGCATGCGGGTACTCGTCGAGGACATCGTGATCACCGCGAATCGGAGCCGCCTCGAGCACGCCACCTCGCTGGTCGCCCCGCTCCTGGCGCGCGGCCTCCCCACCGTCGCGTGGCTGCCCGGCTATGAGCACGGACGGATCGAGGCGGCCCTGGCCGTGACGGCGCACGTGACCGTATTCGACAGCGATCGGGATCCCGATCCGGCCCGCGCCATCGGCTTCGCCTGTGAGACGGCGCTCGTCCACCCGTCCCGCGACCTCGCCTGGCTGCGCACGCTCAACTGGCGCCGCCGCATCAGCGCGACGTTCTCGGCCGAGCACGCTCAGGGCACGCTCGCCTTCGCACCGTCCGGCGACGTGATCGGCAACGTCGCCTCGCCGGCCGCGATGCTGCTGGCCGCGTGGATCGCCGTGCGCGCCGACGTCAACGTGACGCTCCGCCCTGGCACGGGCACCGAGCCGGTCGAGGCCGTCACGATCGCCGGCATCGCGATCCCTCCCGGCAACGGCGGCGCCTGCAGCGCCGGCATGCTGGGTGAGGCGCTCGACACGGTCTACTCCGCCCCGCTCGGCTACGAGGACGCGCTGCGTTCGCTGGACCGCGTCGCGATCGTCGCATGACCGCGACCGTTCTCGCGGGGGATATCGGTGGCACGCACGCCCGCTTCGCGCGCGTTCACTCCGGTCCCGGCCGCGTCGTGCTCGGGGAGGCCCAGACGTATGACGTCGCCGGCTCCCCCTCGCTCGAGGCGCTCGTGGTGCGCTACCTCGCCGATCACCCCGGTGAGGTCGCCGCGGCTGCGATCGGCATCGCCGCGCCGATCGTCGGTGGTCGGGCGAACCCCATCAACCTGCCGTGGGCCGTCGACGAGTCCGAGCTGCGCTCCGCGATCGGCAGCGAGCACGGGCACCTCATCAACGACCTCCTCGCCAACGCCTGGGGCATCGCCGAGCTCGATCCCGCTCACGTCGAGGAGCTCCAGTCCGATCGCATCGGGCTCGGCGGCAACCGCGCCGTCTGCTCGGCCGGTACGGGGCTCGGCATCGCGGGGCTGGTGCCGGCGGGCGACGGCTGGCAGCCGTTCTCGAGTGAGGGCGGCCACATCGACTACGGGCCGCGCGACCAGGACGAGGATGCGCTGCTCGTGTGGCTGCGCGCGGAGCATCCCGAGTGGGAGCACGTCAGCGCCGAGCGCGTGGTCTCGGGACCGGGCATTCACGCGATCTGGCGGTTCGTCATCGCGACGGGCCGCGCCACGGCAACGCCGGAGCTGCTCGCCGCGATCGACAGCGGCGATCCGAGCGCCGCGATCTCGCGCGCCGCACTCGCTGACACCGACCTCAGCGCCGTCATGACCCTCGAGCTGTTCACCCGCGCCTACGGCGCCCAGGCGGGCAACCTCGCCCTGGTGCTGCTGTCGACCGGCGGCATGTACATCGGCGGCGGCATCGCGCCCCGCATCCTGCCGCTGCTGCGCCGCGGCGGCTTCCTCGACGCCTTCCACGCCAAGGGCCGCTACGACGGCCTGCTCGAGCAGATGGCGGTGCGCGTGATCCTCGACGACCAGTGCGCGCTGCGCGGCGCGGCACGCTTCGCCCTCAACCACCTGGAGGCCCGCTGATGCAGGTCCGCAATCTGGAGCGCGACGCCGAGCCGTTCATCACGGCCGACGGCTCGACGATCCGCGAGATCCTCAACGTGATCCATCCGCCGACGGCCCAGCAGAGCCTGGCCGAGGCGAGCCTGCCCGCCGGTGGCACCACCGTGCGCCACCACCATCGCGTCGCCGAGGAGATCTACTTCATCCTTGAGGGCACCGCCACGATGGAGCTCGACGGCGAGACGCAGGAGGTCGGCCCCGGCGACGGCATCCTGATCCCGCCGGGCGCCTGGCACCAGATCACCGCCCACGAGCCGCTGCGCCTGCTCTGCTGCTGCGCGCCTCCCTACCGGCACGAGGACACCTACTTCGCCTAGTGGTCGGCCTCGGCGCAGCGCACAGGCGTTCGCCGGAGGTGACAGAGGGGCCAGACCCCTTTGATCACACAAAGGGGCCAGACCCCTTTGATCACACAAAGGGGCCAGACCCCTTTGGTCAGACAGAGAGGTCTGGCCCCTCTGTCCTATGACCACCCCTCCCCATCGCTCGCAGGCGCCGCGCTGTCCAGCCGGACTTCGACCATCGCGTCTCCATGGAGCGGCGTTTCCGCCGCGCCCGTTGCACCGGCGTACAGACAAAACACGTGGTCGCGTTGGCACCTGCGTGCGCGGATGGTGGGGCGACCCGGTA
>CAJCBN010000329.1 GCA_903960645.1 uncultured Actinomycetes bacterium
GCCGCGCCCTTGCGGACGATGATCGCCCCGGCGCCGTCGCCGAACAGGATGCAGGTGCCACGGTCGTCCCAGTCGGTGATGCGCGACAGCACCTCGGCGCCGATCACCATCACGGTCGTCGCCATGCCCGAGTTGATCTGGGCGATGGCGTGCCCGAGGGCGTAGGCGAAGCCGGCGCAAGCCGCGAGCATGTCGACGGCCCCGGCGCTGTGCGCACCGATGTCGTCGGCGACGAGGGCCGAGATCGACGGGAACGAGCGCTCAGGTGAAGCGGTGGCGGTGAGGATCAGGTCGATCTCCGCCGGCGCGATGTCGGCGCGCTCGATCGCCTGGCGCGCGGCGATGATCGCGAGGTCGGTGACGGTCTGATCGTCACGGGCGATGCGGCGCTCGGCGATGCCGGTGCGCTCGCGGATCCACGCGTCGTCGGTCTCGACGCGCAGGGAGATCTCATCGTTCGTGACGATCCGCTCGGGAATCGCGGCGCCGACGGCGATGATCGCGATGTCGCTCTCGGTCGCACCGATCACGCGGGCGGCTCCTCGAGCAGACCGAAGGTCAGGACCCCCTCGACGGCGGCCTCGCCGCCCACGGTGATCTCCGCACTGACACGGCCGATGCGGCCGCGCAGGCGATCGACGGTGATGATCATGTCGAGCACGTCGCCGGGGCGGACGATGCGGCGGAACTTGACGCCGTCGATGGCCGCGAAGACGCCGAACTTGCCCTGATGGTCCGGGTGCGTGAGCGCGCAGACGGCGGCGGTCTGGGCGCTGGCCTCGACCATCACGACGCCCGGCACGATTGGATTGCCGGGGAAGTGCCCCTGCAGGAACCACTCGTCGCCGGTGATCGTCCAGCGGCCGTGGGCGCGCACGCCAGGCTCGAGCTCGACGATCTCGTCGACGAACAGGAAGGGATCGCGATGGGGGATGATCGCCTGGATGGCGTCCCGGTCCATTGCCGTCATCGGGTCCTCCAGGGGGTCATCGTGCTGAGGGGCGCAGCCACGCAGGTATCGTAGCCGCGTGGACGACCCGCCTACGCACCGAAGCGGCCCGCGCAACATCATCACCCGCGCGAGCTGCCCCTCGACCCAGGACATCGTCCGCGACGAGGCGCTGGCCGGCGCGCCCACCGGCACGATCTGCGTGACGGACCACCAGACCGCGGGCCGCGGCCGCCGCGGCCGCACGTGGTCGGATCCGCCGGGCAAGGCCCTGATGTTCTCCTATCTGGCCCGCGTCTCACGGGCGCCCGCGGAGCTGGCCACCCTGTCCCTGCTCGTCGGCATCGTGGTGGCCGAGTCCCTTCCGCTGGCCCCCCAGCTGCGCTGGCCTAACGACCTGGTCCTCAACGGCGGCAAGGTCGCCGGCATTCTCGTCGAGCTGGTTACCCCGCCCGATCAGCCGCTGTTCGCGATCATCGGCATCGGGATCAACGCGAACCTCACCGCCGATGAGCTACCGCCGACCGACCGTCTGCCCGCCACCTCGCTGCTCGTCGAGGGCGGCGAGGAGATCGATCGGATCGCACTGCTCGAGGGCCTCGGCGCCGGTCTCGACGCCGCCCTCGAACTGTTCGACCGCGAGGGCTTCGCGCCGTTCGTCGAGCGCTACGCGACGCTCGACGGCCTGGCTGGGCACGCGATCACGCTCAAGCTGCCGCAGGAATCAGTCCCTGGCACGGCAGTCGGGATCGATGCGCAGGGACACCTCGTGCTGCGCCTCGCCGACGGCTCCGAGCAGGCCTTCTCGGCCGGTGAGGTCGAGCGCGTGCTCGACTAGCTGGCGTTGACGGTGAACTCCACCGTCTGCTCCGAAGCGCGACCCTCGCCGGGCGGCATCAGATCGAACGTGATCGAGGCCGTACCCTCGGTGTCGGCGCTGAAGACCCAGCGCTCAACGGTCGACTGGCCCATGGCGTCGCCATCGGTCGGCAGGATCTCGTTGGAGACCTGCACGTAGCCCATCGGCACGCTCGGCACCCACGTGTAACCCGTGCTCGGGTTGATCGGCAGCTCGATGGTGAACGAGTCGCCCGTCGCGACGTCGATCGTGGTGGAATCCTCGGTGTACACGGTGCCTCCGGCGTTGGCCGTGGTCTGCCCCTGCTCGGTGTCCTGCTGAGTCGTCGTCTGGGTCTCCGTGACGGTCTCGGTGGCGGTGGTCGTCGTGGACGACCCGCCGCAGGCGGCAAGTCCGAGGGCCAAGAGGGCGACGGCAGAGATCAGGATCAGGCGGGAGCGATGCATGGGCTCACTCTAATGCGCACTGCCGGGAGCACGGTGCTCCGGCTTGCACTTCACTCGTCGTCGCTAGACGCGTCTTCGTCCTCAATGACCAGCTCGTCCTCGGCATCGTCAACCTCGTCGACCTCGACGGCCTCGGCCACCGGCTCCTCGCCGACCGCCTCGGCCACCGGTGCCGCCGTAGCGTCACCATCGACGGCGCCTTCGGTGGACTCCTCGACCTCGTCGTCGGCCGGGACGATCGCGCAACTGGACACGCGGTCCTCCTCGCCCTTGATCCGCTGGATGCGGACGCCGGAGGTGGAGCGGCCCATCGAGCGGACCTCGCCGACGGACATGCGCGTGACGATCCCGCTCGCGGTCGAGACGATCAGGTCTTCCTCGCCGGTGACGCAGTGGGCGGCGATCAGCGAGCCGCGCTCGGCCTCGGCCTTGGCGGCGATCGTGCGGACGCCCTTGGCGCCACGGCCGGTCTCGCGGTAGTCAGCGATCGGCGTGCGCTTGCCGTAGCCGCCGTCGGTGATGACGAGCACGTCCTCGCCCTCCTGCGGCACGCGCATGGCGATGACCTCGTCGTCACCGACGAGGCGCATGCCCATCACGCCGGAGGCGTTGCGGCCCATCGAGCGCACCTTCTGCTCGGAGAACAGCGCGGCTTGGCCCGACTTGGAGATGAGCAGGATGCGGTCCTCGCCGTTGGTCAGCCGCACGTCGACGAGCTCGTCGCCGTCGCGCAGGTTGATGGCGATGATGCCGTCGCTCTTGAGGATCGTGTTGTACGCGAGGAACTCGGTCTTCTTGACGACGCCCTTGCGAGTGCCGAACAGGAGGTACTTGCCCTCGGTGTAGTCGCGGGTCGTGAAGGCGGCCATCACGCGCTCGCCCTCGCGCAGCGGCAGCACGTTGACCAGGGCGCGGCCCTTGGAGTCGCGCGTGCCGATCGGCAGCGTGTACGCCTTGGCGCGGTAGACCTTGCCGAACGACGTGAAGAACAGCACGTAGTCGTGCGTGGACGCCGTGATCAGATGCTCGATCCAGTCGTCCTCCTTCGTCTGCATGCCGCGCACGCCGACGCC
>CAJCBN010000330.1 GCA_903960645.1 uncultured Actinomycetes bacterium
CCTGATGGACGCGGGCAACGCGACGCCCGAGGTGGCCTTCCGCGTGTCCTCCCTGCGACTCGGCGCCGACGAGCGCGTGGCCGAGGAGTTCGCCCGGCTCGACTGCGCGCTGCGCCCCGACGACGAGGTGCCGAGCGCCTGTGTCGTGGAGGGCTCGGTGGACATCGCGGCGACCACCGCGTTCCGCAACGGCGATCTGATCCCGATGAGCCGCAGCGCCCAGCGCATCGCGCCGTTCCTCGGCCCGGAGCCCGGTATGCGCGTGCTCGACGCCTGCGCGGCGCCGGGCGGCAAGTCCGGCCACATCGCCGACCTGCTCGGTGGCGGCCGCGGCCTGACCTGCGTGGAGCGCGATCCGGGTCGAGCTCGCGCGCTCGCCGAGACGCTGGCTCGGCAGGGCGTCGTGGATTGCGACCTCCTGCCGATCGATCTCTTTGAGCTGCCGGCGGACCGCACGGGGTACGACCGCATCCTGATCGACGCGCCGTGCACGGGCCTCGGGACGCTCGGCTCGCGACCGGACGTACGCTGGCGCCGCCAGCCGGTCGAGGTCGAGCGCCTTGCTGCGCTCCAGCGCGGCATGGTCGACTTCCTCGTGCCCCGGCTCGCACCCGGTGGCGTGCTCGTGCTCAGCCTCTGCACGCTGGGCACGGCCGAGGCACAGGCCGCCGACGAGCACCCGATCGACGCGCGCCTCGAGCTGCGCCCCGATCAGGGCAGCGGCGAGGGCTTCGTCGCCGTGCGCCTGGCCGCTGCGCGGTAGGACCCGGGGTGGCATGATCCGCCGTATGGCGAATGACGCGTGGATCACCGACTTTCAGGTCTGCCCCTCGATTCTGGCGGCCGACTTCGGCGCGTTCCGTGAGCAGGTCATCGAGCTGCTCGACGCGGGCGCCCGCACCTTCCACGTCGACGTCATGGACGGGCAGTTCGTCCCGGTCATCACCTTCGGCCACGAGGTCGTCGAGGCGATCGCCGGCGAGGTCCACGCCCGCGGCGGCGCGCTCGCCGTGCACATGATGGTGCAGGAGCCCGAGCGCTTCGCGAGCGACTACGCCAAGGCTGGCGCCGACTCGTTCACGATCCACGTCGAGGCGACGCGCGACATCTACCGCGCCATGCAGATCGTCGAGGAGGCCGGGATGATCCCCGGCGTCACGCTCAATCCCGCCACGCCGGTCGCTGCGCTCACCGAGGCCTCCCGCTACGCACGGAATCTGCTCTGCATGAGCGTCAGCCCGGGTTGGGGTGGTCAGAAGTTCATCACTGCGACGGCCGACCGCCTGCCGCAGCTGCGCGCGCTCGCGCGCCCCGACGCGGGCGTGGAGATCGACGGCGGCGTGGCGGCCGACACGATCGTCGGCTGCTACGAGGCCGGCGCCAACCGCTTTACCGCCGGCTCGGCGATCTACAAGCAGAAGAATCCCGGCGAGGCCTATCAGGCCCTCGTCGAGCAGGTCCGCGCCGCGGGCGCCACCATCGCGTAGCGCGGCTCGCGTACGCTTCCCGGGTGATCGACGACGCCGACCGGCTTCTGCTCCAGCGCGCGCTCGAGCTCGCCGAGCGCGGGGCGCGCACCGCCGCGCCCAATCCGCTCGTCGGCTGCGTGATCGCGCGCAACGGCACGGTCGTCGCCGAGGGCTGGCACGTGGCGCCCGGTCGGCCGCACGCCGAGGCGATGGCGCTCGACGTCGCGCAGGAGGGCGCCCGCGACGCGACGGTCTACGTGACGCTCGAGCCGTGCGCGCACCACGGGCGCACACCGCCGTGCTCCGATGCGCTGGTCGCAGCGGGCGTGGGGAGGGTGGTGGTGCTTGCGAATGATCCGGCGCCGCACGCCTCCGGCAAGGGCCTGCTGCAACTGGCCGACGCCGGCATCCCGGTGGATCTCGTCGATGACGACGATCCGCTGGCGATCGCGGCGCGGCGCCAGAACGCCGGCTTCCGCACGGCGCTCACGCTCGGGCGGCCGCACGTCACCTACAAGGCCGCGCAGACGCTCGACGGGCGCACCGCCACGCGCACGGGCGACAGCCGCTGGATCTCGGGTCCCGAGGCTCGCGCCCGTGTCCACGAGCTGCGCGCACAGGCCGGGGCAGTGCTCGTCGGCTCGGGCACGGCGCTGGCTGACGACCCCGAGCTGACCGCGCGCGACTGCGTTCCGCCGGCCGAGCGCCAGCCGCTTCGCGTCGTCTGGGATCGCTCCGCCCGTCTGGGCGCCGCCTCCCGTCTGGGCCAGACCGTCGACCAGGGGCCGGTGCTGCTCCTGTGCGCCCCGGGGGCAGAGGCGGGACGCCGGGCCGCCGTCGCCGAGACGGGCATCGAGGTCGCCGAGGTGGTCGATCTGCCGGCGGGGCTCGCCCTGCTGCACGAGCGCGGCATCCAGAGCGTGCTGTGCGAGGGCGGGGCCGGCCTCGCGGGCGCGCTGCACGGGGCCGGGCTGCTCGACCGCATGATCGTCGTCACCGCGCCCAAGCTGCTGGGTGACCCGGCGGCGCCGGGCATCCTCGGCGACACCGGCGTGGCGTCGGATCAGATGCGCGACGCGGTCGAC
>CAJCBN010000331.1 GCA_903960645.1 uncultured Actinomycetes bacterium
GCCGACCGCGAGCCCCCGCGGTTGTGGGCAGAGACCGAGTGCCGGCATTGACCACCAGTACGCACCACCGTCGTTGGAGTAGCGCAGGCGCGTCCCGCCCTCCCGGGTGACCGCCCAGATCCGCTGGCGCCGGGCGCTGCCGGCGAGGTGGGTGACGGCCCCGTCGAAGGGCCAGACGACGCGGGGATTGCCCTCGCCCGCCAGGTCGTAGGGGTACACCTGCGCGGTCGTGCCCCGCGAGACGAGGATGCGATCCGCGTACGCGGTCGCCGCGACCGCCGGCTGGCGACCGCCGGCCGGCAGCAGCCAGGTGCGTCCCCCGTTGAGGCTGTACTGCAGGCCGTAGTCGCCGCCGATCAGCAGCGCTCCCTGTGCCTCGTCGGAGATCAGCAGGAAGCGAGGCTCGGCGAAGCCCGCCGGCAGCGTCCGCGGCCGCGGCTCGAGGCCACAGGAGGCGGCGACAGCGGCGGTGAGAACGAGCAGCACCGCGCAGGCAAGGCCCCTCACGCTCCGAGCGCTCCTCCACGCGCCGCCGCGACGACCGGTGGCGGGCCGCTGCGCAGCTTCGCCTCCTCGTCCTCGGTGCGCGAGATCGTGCGCCGCACGTCGCCGAACGAGAGCCCCGTGAGCGAGAGGAAGATAAAGCCGAGGCCGGCGCCCAGGGCGACCTCGATCACCTGAAGGCCGATCGCGAAGGTCACCGCCTGCCCGAAGGGGATGCCGAACGCCTGCGACAGCGCCGTCGCGACGGCCAGCTGGAAGACGCCGAGGTTGCCCGGCACCAGCGGCACGAACCCGACCAGGTTCGACACGAGGAACACGACGCAGGCGGCAGCGATCGCGTGGGAGTGGATGTCGAAGGCGAGCAGGGCCAGCCAGATGCCGACGATCTGCGCGATCCAGGAGAGCAGGCCGGCGGCGATCGAGCTGATCGCCAGCCACGGGCGGCGCAGCAGCTGCGCGCCGCGGCTGAGCGAGTGCACATGGAGCTCTGCGGTGCGCAGCGTCGAGCGCCACCAGGTGCGCGCGTAGTCCTCGCGTACCTCGCCGCGACGCAGACGCCAGCGGCTGACCAGCTCGACGAGGCCGACGACGAGCACGCCCGCGGCGAGCGCGCCGAGCAGGATCAACGTGCCGCGCCCCGCCCAGTCCGGCACGCCATCGACGGTGAATACCATCGCGACCAGGAGGACCGCGAGCGTGATGCCGAGCACCAGCTGCTCCATCACGACCGTCGCCGTCAGCGTGGAGATCGGCACGTCCTGACCGTCCTTCTGCAGGCGCCGCCGCAGCACCACCATGCGCCCGACCTCACCGAGCCGGGCGATCAGCACCGTGTTGAGCAGGAAGCCGATGAAGATCGCGGGCAGGACGGCGCGGTAGGGCGCCTTGACGCCCGGCACCGACTCGAGCGCGCTCTTCCAGATCACGCCCTTGAAGGCGACGCTGATGAAGTTGGCGATCAGGGACAGAATCACGAGCGGGATGCTGAGGCTGCGGAACGTGTCGACGACGGCGCTGACCTGGCCGCGGTCGACGCGCGCGAGGGCGATCGCGGCGACGACGACGATGATCCCCGCGACGATCGCCAGCCGCCGCCACGAGATCGGCTTCGGCGGGTCGAGGGCGGCGACCTCACTCATGGTCAGGAACTCGAGGCCTCGTCCGCGCGCCGCGGCGATGATCCCCGGCAGCGCCTCCGCGGTCTGCGAGCGGTCGTCGTCGCCCCAGCCATCCGCGTCGTGCAGCAGCAGGATCGCGCCGGGCTTCAGCGCCTTGGTTGAGCGAGCGACGATGACGTCGGCGCCGGGCTTGGCCGTGTCGAAGACGCCGGCCGACCAGGCGCAGGTGATGTACCCGAGCCGCCGTGCGGTGCGCGCGACGAACGGGCTGCGGAACCCGTGGGGAGCGCGGAAGACCCGCACCGGCGGCCCGCCCGCCCGGCGCAGCAGACGCTCCGTCCGCTGCAACTGCCGGTGCACCTCGGTGGCGCCGGCGAACGCGAGAATGCCATGGTCGTAGCCGTGGTTGCCGAGCTCATGCCCGTCGCGGACGATCTGCTCGACCAGCTCGGGGTGGCGCTCCGCATGCTTGCCGAGCACGAAGAAGGTGGCGCGCACGCCCTCGGCGCGGAGGATCTCGAGGATGCGCGGCGTGGTCTCCAGCGAAGGGCCGTCGTCGAACGTGAGGGCGACCACGTCGCGTCGGATGCGCTTGCCGTCGACGACGCCGCCGAACAGCGGCGAGCTGGCCCCGAACATGCCCCAGGCACCGAGCGTGAGCAGCAGGATCGCCGCCACGTCGATCACCCAGGCAAGCCACGACAGGTTCGTCTCCGCCAGCACCGCATCTGCCAGCAGGGCGATGGCCACGACCGTGAGGCCGATCAGCACCGCGCGGAGGATCGTCGCGCGCTTCGTCACCGCTGCGGCCCCTTGTCGAGCAGGTCGACATAGAAGTCCTCAAGCTGGCCGGCGACCTTCGACCACGCGTACTCGGTGACGGCGGTGCGCCGTCCCTCGCGCCCCATTCGCTCGCGCTCCTCGGGATGCTCGATCAGGTGCATCAGCGCATCGGCGAAGCGCGAAACGTTCTCGGCGGGCGAGATCAGGAGCCCCTGGCGGCCGTGCTCCATCAGCAGCTGGAACCCGGAGATGCGGCTCGCGACGACCGGTCGCCCGCAGCTCATCGCCTCGAGCAGCACCATCCCGAAGGAGGCGCGCTGGCACGGCGTGCAGTGGATGTCGGCCGTCGCGTAGTAGCGCGGCCGGTTCCAGTTGACGCGCCCGGCCCAGTGCACATCCGGCGCGATATCGGCGGGCACCTGGCCCTGATACCGCGACTTGAGGGGGCCGTCACCGACCACGATCAGCCGCACCTCGGGACCGACCTGACGGCGTACCTCGGTGAACGCGCCGATCATCGTGTCGAGGCCATTGCGCGGATCGAAGCGTCCGAGGAACAGGATGTTCAGCTTGCCGTCCCGCAACTCGGGAATCGGATCCGCCTCGGGCGAGAAGTGCCGGTCGTCGATGCCGTTCGGGATCACCGTGTACGCGTAGGGCAGGTACGGGGCGAGCGAGCCGATGCAGGCCTCGCTGACCACGATCTTGCCGTCGAGACGCCCGATCACGCGACGCATGAACGGCGCTGCGATGTCGAAGCCGAAGCTGCGCGGAAAGACCGAGTGGAAGGTGCCGACGGTGACCGCGCTCTTCGGCGCGGCGAGGACGCCGACCATCGGCAGGATCGGGCTGTACGGCGAGTGGACGTGCACGACATCGACCTTGCGCCGCTCGAAGATGCGCTTCAGCTTGCTGCGCAGCAGCGGATCGACCACGTGGTAGGTCTGCGAGGCGTTGCCGTAGCCGGGCAGCGCGCGGCCGACGCGGACGATCTCGAACGGCACGTTCGCCTCGGGGCGGATCTCGCCGTCGACGATCGGCGGCGGGCGCATCACGTTGCCCGTCACGATCGTCACCTCGTGGCCCCGTCGGGTCAGCTCCGTGGCCTGTCCGTGGACGTGTTCGGTGATCCCGCCGAGATGCGGGTAGTAGTAGTCGGTGACGATGGCGATCCGCACGCTGCCTGCATGGTAGCCCCGGCGGTCGCCTTGGCACTTGGCCCGCGAGAGTGCCAAGCCGATTCGGCCTGCGCGCTATAGTGCGGGCCGTGCCGACCTACGATTATCGCTGCGCCGACGGTCACGTGACCGAGATCTTCGCGAAGATGACCGACCCGCCGCTGAAGAAGTGCCCAGAGTGCGGGAAGAAGGTCGAGCGGGTCCTGTTCGCCCCGCCGATCCACTTCAAGGGCTCCGGCTACTACTCCACGGATTACGGCAAGGGCGGCAAGCGCGCCACCAAGGAGAAGGCCGAGGGCGGCGACACCAAGACGTCCGACAGCAAGGATTCGTCGAAGAGCGATACCTCCTCGTCGAGCGCACCCGCAGCGTCGTCGGATTCCGGATCCAGTTCCGGATCCGGTTCCAGCACGACCAAGGACTAGAGCCCCGCGAGCACGCTGCGCCCCGCTGCGGCGACGGCCAGCAGCCCGGCGGCGAAGTCCCACTTGGCGCGATCCTCCTCTTCGACCACGTTCGAGATGGCGCGCAGCTCCACGGCGGGGATGCCGGCCAGCGCAGCCGCACGCAGGACGCCGAAGCCCTCCATCGCCTCGACCGCACGATCGCCGCCCCCGACCCGTGCACTCGTCGCGATCGGCAGGCGCTGCGCGGCGGGCAAAAGCAGGGCGACCCGTTCGAGCAGCGCCGGCTCTGGCAGTGCCGTGCGCACCACGGGCGCGGCGGCGTTGACATCGCTGTAGGTGCTCTCGGTGCCGAGCACGATCGTGCCGATCGCCAGGCCGCTGGCCGCGCGCGCACCCGCGATGCCGACGTGCAGGATCGCATCCGGACGGTGCACCGCGAGGTGCGCAGCGGTGCACGCGGCCGCCTCGACCGGGCCGATGCCGACCACCAGCGTCTCGGCACCGCCGACCCAGTCGAGCTCTCCCGGCGTCGCGGCGATCACGAGGACATCCATGCCGACATGATCCCACGTCGCGACGGCGACACCCGCGTATGCGAGTATTCAGCCGCACTCCGCACGAGGAATCACCATTCACACCCTGTCCCGCATCGTCACCGGCCGCCGTTCCAAGTGGGTCGTGCTCGTCGTGTGGATCCTCCTCGCGGCCGGGCTCGGGTCGTTCCAGGGCAAGCTGAACTCGGTCACCCAGAACGACTCGACGACCTTCCTGCCCTCGGGAGCCGACTCCACGAAGGCGCTTGAGGAGCTGCGATCGCGCTTCGACAACGGTCGCACGATCCCGGCGCTGGTCGTCTACCAGAACCCCGCCGGCCTGAACGACGCGGATCGTGCCGCGATCGCGGCGGACGAGCGCGCCTTCGCCGACCTCCCGGACCACGCGCCAATCCAGTCCCCGCTCGGCCCCGCCGCTGCGCAGCAGGGCCTCCTGTCCGAGGACGGCACGACGGCGATCATGATCGTGCCCCTGACCGCGCAGGTGATCGACACGATCGAGCCGATCGTCAAGGACATGCGCGACATCGCCCAAACCGACCCGACACCCGGGCTCGACGTCTACGTCTCCGGTCCGGCCGGTATCACCGTCGACGCGGTCGAGGTGTTCGGCAACATCGACGGCAAGCTCCTGATCGGCACGACGATCCTGATCCTCGTCCTGCTGCTCTTGATCTACCGCTCGCCAATCATCGCGCTCGTCCCGCTCGTCGTCGTCGGCGTCGCGTACTCGATCGCCGGTGGCCTCGTGTACTTCGTGGTCAAGGCCTTCGACCTGCCGATCAACGGACAGGCGACGGGAATCCTGATCATCCTGATGTTCGGTGCGGGCACGGACTACTGCATCTATCTGATCGCCCGCTACCGCGAGGAGCTGCGCGTCCGCGAGGACCGCCACGACGCCATGCAGCACGCCGTGGCTCGCTCTGGCCCGGCGATTCTGTCCGCCGGCGGCACCGTTGTCGCGGCGATGCTCGTGCTGCTCGTCGCCGACCTCTCGAGCACGCGCAACCAGGGCCCGGTGCTGGCGATCGGCGTCGCGATCACGATGATCGCGGGCCTCACACTGCTCCCGGCGCTGCTGACGATCATCGGCCGTGGCTCCTTCTGGCCCGCCGTCCCACGCTTCGGTTCGGAGGATCGTTCGCGCCGCTCGCTCTACCACCGCGTCGGCGAGTACGTGACGCGCAAGCCCGTCGCGACGATCGTCACCGTCACGGCCGTGCTGCTCGTCTGCGTGCTCGGCCTGCTGTCGAACCCGAGCGGGCTCGGCATCGGCGGTGGCTTCCGCGAGAAGCCCGAGTCGATCCAGGGCCAGATCGCGCTGTCGAAGGCGCTGCCGCCCGGCGAGCTCGCGACCACACAGGTGATCGTCGATGCGCCGAAGGCCCAGCTCGCGGCGGCCACGGCCGCTGTCAGCGGCGCGCTGCAGGCCGATAGCGCCGAGGTAGCCGCCGTGCGCCCCAGCCTGACGGCGATCAACGGAGAGGCGCAGCTGCTGGAGGTCGTGCTGACCCGCGATCCGTACACGGACGAGGCAAACGCATCAATCCCGCGCCTCCGCAGCATCGTCGAAGCGGCCGCGGCCACCGCCGGTGGCACCGCCCTGGTCGGCGGACCGACGGCGCAGGACTACGACACGAACCAGGCGGTTAATCGCGACGCGCGCCTGATCGTGCCGCTCACGCTCCTGCTGATTCTGATCATCCTGATCCTGCTCCTGCGCGCCGTCGTTGCGCCGCTCTATCTGATCGGGACGGTGATCCTCTCGTACTTTGCGACGCTCGGACTCTCGTACCTGATCTTCCTGCACGTCTTCGATAGCCCCGGCGTCGATCCGGGCTACGCGACGTTCCTCTTCCTGTTCGCCGTCGCACTCGGCGTCGACTACAACATCTTCCTCGTCTCCCGGATCCGCGAAGAGGCCGACGCGATGCCGATGCGACCAGCGGTGCTCCGCGCTCTGGAGACGACCGGTGGCGTGATCACAAGCGCCGGCCTGATCCTTGCCGGCACCTTCCTCGTCCTCATGACACTGCCGCTCGAGGCGCTCTTCCAGCTCGGCTTCGGCGTCGCCCTCGGTGTGTTGATCGACACCTTCGTGGTGCGCACCCTGCTCGTGCCGGCACTCGCCGTGTGGGTCGGGGATCGGTCGTGGTGGCCGGGGCGCGTGCCGGACCACACGGCACCACCATCCGACTGACCCAGCGAGCGGCACACGGGCGCCGGTCCGACCGGCACTAGAATCGCCGTATGGACATCCTCGTTCTCCAGCACATCGCCTGCGAGCCGCCCGCCGAGTACGGCACGGTGCTCACCTCGCGCGGCCACATCCTCCACACGGTCGAGGTCGACGAGGGCGAACCGCTGCCCGACTGGCGCGACTTCGGCGCGATCATCGCGATGGGCGGCCCGATGGGCGCCTACGAGGACGACGCCTACCCGTGGCTGGCGCCCGAGAAGCAGCTGATCGGCGCTGCCGTGCGCGCGGGCCTGCCGTTCTTCGGCGCGTGCCTCGGCGTCCAACTGCTCGCGGCAGCGCTCGGAGCCCGCGTCTACCCCGGCGCGGCGCCCGAGGTCGGCATCCTCGATGTCATGCGCACCGAAGACGGCGGCTCAGATCCGGTTGCGTCGATCCTGCCGGAGCGCTTCAAGGCGCTGCAGTGGCACGGCGATACCTTTGACCTCCCCGAGGGCGCTGTCTCGCTGTTCTCCAGCCCGGCGTACCCGAACCAGGGCTTCCGCTTCGGCGAGGTTGCCTACGGCGTGCAGTTCCATCTCGAGGTCGATGCGGCGCTCGCCGATGAGTGGTCGCGCATCCCGGCCTACAAGACGGCGGCA
>CAJCBN010000332.1 GCA_903960645.1 uncultured Actinomycetes bacterium
ACCCAGATCCTCGGCGATGGCGCGGCCCAGGCGGCGGCCACCGCCGCAGACCAGCACGCGTGCGCCGTCGAGTTCCATGCCTGAACGGTATCGGACGCCTGCGGGCAACCTGCACGCACGGCTGTAGGCTGCAGGGGTGCAGGCTCCTAACGCCCTCTCGCTGTTCCGTATCGTCCTCGTCCCGCTCGTGGTGGTCGCACTGCTCTGGGACTTCTCTGGGCACCAGTGGGTCGCAGCCGCGCTGTTCGTGCTGGCGAGCATCACCGACGTGCTGGATGGGCGCATCGCCCGCGCCAGCGGCAACGTGACGGTGTTCGGCACCTTCATCGATTCCCTCGCCGACAAGCTGCTGATCTGCTGCACGCTGATCGCCCTCGTCGCGATGGACCGCGTGTGGGCGTGGGTCGCGATGGTCGTGGTCGCGCGCGAATTCGCCGTCACGGGCCTGCGGCTTGTCGCGGCGCAGGATGAGGTGATCTCCGCCTCTCGCTCCGGCAAGATCAAGATGGTCCTGCAGGTCGCGACGGTGATCGCGCTGATTCTGAACACGCGCTACACCACGCTCAACGACGTGCTCGTGATCCTGATGGTGGTCGCCACCGTCGTCTCCGGCGTCGAGTACTTCGTGAACGGCCGCCGCCACCTCGCGGCCAGCATCTCGCGTTAGCGCCCGACCGGCGCAATACTTGGGGCACTATGGCGTTCTGGCGGAAGAAGGACGAGGACCTCGCAGCCGTGCTGCGCAAGGTCGGCAAGCGCGAGCCGTTCCGCTGGGTGCGCCAACTCGATGATGCTGAACTCGAGCGCCTCGCCGAGAACGTACGCCGGGAGCTCGTCACGTGCGACTCGCGCGACGAGCTGCTCGAGACGGCCGCGCGGCTCCACTACCAGACGCAGCCGCGTCTCGAAGGGCGCCTCAAGCGCGGCGAGGACGTGGTCGACGAGGAGGCCGCCCGCGGTCGGGTGCTGGCGGTGATCTTCGAGCGCCGCTACGGGGTCAGCCTCGAGCGCGCGCTCGACATCGGCCTGCCGATCGACCCGGCGGCAGAGGAGGCGAACCTCCGCATCGAGCGCGTGCTGCGGCAGATCGGGCTGGCCTACAGCGTGCTCGACGAGGGGCATTGGGTGTTCGAGCTCGACCTCGCGTCGGTCCACGTGCGGCACTACATCGCCGCCGGCTCGCTCGACATCTACACGCCGCTGCGCGAGTGGGACGAGGGCGACGAGGTCGCGATGGCGCTGCTGCGGCAGAACGGCGGCTCCGTCGGCGGCGCCTTCTGGGGGATCTGCACGTTCGAGTCGGCCGGCGATCACCTCTGCGCGTGCGCGCGCGTTGCCACCGCGGAGATCAACGCCGCCGGGGTCTCCTTCGCGTTGGCGTCCGTCGCGTCGCTGTTCGATGCGGCCACGCGCGCGGCTGCCGACGACAGCGACTGAGCCAGTCGGCGTTTGTCGCACGCTTGTGCGGATTGTGCACAAAGTCGTCACTAATTTGGTGATCCGGCCAAGCCCGTCTAAACCTTCCCAGTGGAGAGAGAGGGGAGGGCCGGAGATCGTCTGGCTCGTCCTTCCGCACAATCGAGTGGAGGAGTTTCAGATGCCGGAAACCGGTGCGCGATGCTGACCGTCGATATCCAGCTGCCCGAGATCGACGAGCTCAAGCAGCTCGTGGAGATCGGCCAGGAGCGGGGCTTCCTCCTGATCGGCGAGGTTGCCGCCGCACTGGTCGAGGTTGAGGTCTCCAAGGAGCAGATCGAGGACTTCCACGCCTATCTCGTCGAGCACGGGATCGAGCTGCACGAGTCCGAGGGTCGCATCGCCGAGAAGGCGGTCGAAGGTGAGAAGCTCGAGATCGACCTGACCGTCGAGCCGAGCCTCGACTCGCTCCGCCTCTACCTGCGGGAGATCGGCCGCGTGCCGCTGCTCAGCGCGAGCCAGGAGATCGATCTGGCCAAGCGCATCGAGAAGGGCGACATGCGCGCCAAGCGCCAGATGATCGAGGCCAACCTGCGCCTCGTCGTGTCGATTGCCAAGGGCTACCTCGGTCGCGGGCTGACGTTCCTCGACCTGATCCAGGAGGGATCGCTCGGCCTGATCCGCGCCGTCGAGAAGTTCGACTACCGCAAGGGGTTCAAGTTCTCGACGTACGCGACGTGGTGGATCCGCCAAGCCGTGACCCGTGCGATCGCGGATAAGGCGCGCACGATCCGCATTCCGGTGCACATGGTCGAGAAGCTCAACAAGGTCGTCCACACCGAGCGTCAGCTCGTCCAGCGCCTCGGGCGCGAGCCGTCGGTCGAGGAGATCGCCGAGCAGGTCGACATGAGCGCGGACGAGGTGCGCGACATCCTCAAGATGTCGCAGATGCCGATCTCGCTCGAGAAGCCGATCGGCGAGGAGGGCGACTCCTCGTTCGGGGACTTCGTGGAGGACGAGTTCGCACCGTCGCCGTTTCACATCGCGACGACGACGCTGCGCCGCGAGGACGTCGAGCGCGCGCTCAACTCACTGCCCAAGCGCGAGCGCGAGGTGATCGAGCTGCGCTTCGGACTGAACGGTGAGAAGCCGCGCACGCTGGAGGAGGTCGGTCAGGCCTTTGGCGTCACGCGCGAGCGGATCCGCCAGATCGAGAACACCACGCTCAAGCGCCTCGAGTCGCTGCCGGAGGCCCAGGCCCTGCGCGACTGCGTGGGCTGATTCGCGGGGGAGGGCTCCGCACCTCACCTGGCGCGTCGCCGGAC
>CAJCBN010000333.1 GCA_903960645.1 uncultured Actinomycetes bacterium
ACCCGTCGTCTCGGCGAGGGCGAGCGCGTGATCCGCTCGGAGACCCCGTGGGTGTGGAGCATGTTCTACATGCTCGGCACGGGCATCCAGGGCAAGACGCTCGGCATCGTCGGCCTCGGCCTGATCGGCCAGGCCACGGCGCGGCGCGCCAAGGCGTTCGGCATGGAGATCATCTACTCGGGTCGCCGCCAGGCAGATCCCGCGATCGAGGCCGAGCTCGGCGCTAAGTACGTGTCGTTCGACGAGCTGCTCGAGACGGCCGATGTCGTCTCGCTGCACTGCCCGCTCAACGACGAGACGAAGCACCTGATCAACGCCGATCGGCTGAAGCAGATGCGCGAGGATGCGTATCTCGTCAACACGACGCGCGGTCCCGTCGTCGATGAGCAGGCACTCGTCGATGCGCTCCGCAAGGGCGAGATCAAGGGTGCCGGCCTCGACGTCTTCGAGGAAGAGCCGAAGATCAACCCCGGTCTGCTCGAGCTCGAGAACGCGGTGCTGATCCCGCACCTCGGCTCGGCCACGATCGAGACCCGCACCGAGATGGGTCTGCTCGCCGCCGCCAACACGGTCGCGATCCTCAACGGCGAGGAGCCCCCGAGCCCCGTCGTTCGCGTCAGCTAGTCACGAACGAAGACGGCCCCGGACTGGCGCTTGCCGGTCCGGGGCCGTTTCGCTCTAGGGGGACGTGGGACCGGCCACGACGTGAACTTCGGCCCCTGACACGGACACGTCCCGCCAGCGCGCGTCGGCCGTGATCACGCGTTCGATGTCAGCGTGCACCGCCCCCGTCGCGAGAATGATCGCATCGGCGACAGGCAGACGGGCACGCGCACGGGACCGTTGGTGACGCCGCAGCTCCGCGGCACGCTCGGCGGTCGCGCGATCCACATCGAACATCCGCACCTTCGCGTCGATCAGGAACTCCTCTGCGGCAGCGCGGGCCTTCCGGTCGCCATCGGCGCCGGTGAGGACCTCCGCCCACGCGATGGTCGAGATCGCCAACGGGCGCCGGGCAGCGACCTCGGCGTCGACTGCATCCACACAGGCGTCGTGCAGCGCGTCGTCCGCGTAAATCCATCCGATCACCACCGAGGAGTCGACCAGCGTCAGTCCCATTCGGCCTCCATCTCCCTGATGCGCGCGTGCGCGTCGGCGGCACCCGTAAGGCGACCGGCCTTCTCTCGCAACACGGCGCGAACGCTCCAGATCTCAACCCGACCGAGGCCGGTCGAGCGCATGGCGAGTACCTCGCCCTCCTCGAAGCCCGCCTCGAGGAAGGTCTCCTTGGCGATGGTGATCTGGTGCTTGCTGCTGATCTTTACAAGATCCATGATGCGTAAAGATACCGGACGCGCGAATGCGACCGAAATTCATACGAACTGACCCGCGTCTGTCACGCAACGCCTCGTCTTACAGATCAAGATGCCGGCGGCCGATCGCAATCGGCACGAGGGCCAGCAGCACGAGGCCACCGGCGGCGAGGAACGGCCACGCCGCCGCAGCGGTGCCCGCCTCGCGGATGGCGTGCTGCAGGTCGGCCTGCAGCGTGTTCCAGGCAGCGAGCTCCTGCGGGTCGGTCGGGGCGTTGGCGAAGACCTCACCGATATCGGGGATGCGCCCGCCCCCGTCCTGCACGACCAGGCCGAGCTGGCCGGCCAGAGCGAGGCGCGTCGTCAGGGGCAGCGGGGCGTCGAGCAGGAGCTGCGCGCCCTGCCGCTCGACCGTGTTCTGCTGCTCCGCCAGCTGCTGGGTGAAGAGCGGCGTCAGGAGCACAATGCCGAGCACCAGGCCGACGTGGCGGGCGGCGAGCGTCCAGCCACCGTGGACCGCCTGCGGCGAGCGTCCGCGCAGCGCGGCGTCGGTCAGCGCCTCGATCGTGAGGCCGAGGCCGAAGCCGATCGCGATCTGGCTCGGCACCGTCCACCACCACTCGGGCTGCGGAAGCAGCGCGAGCGAGGCGAGCCCGGCAGCCAGGAGGATGGTGCCGGCCGCGGCGCGTGCCGGGAGCGAGCCGACCCGGCCGAACAGCTTGGCGGCGATGATCGCCGAGATCGGCATGACCGTGACGACCAGCGCCGTCGCGATCGGCTCCATCTGCCAACCCTCGATCAGGAGCAGGACGATCAGGAACAGCGCGGCGGTGAGCCCCGCGCTGATCAGAACGAGCGCGAGGTTGGCCGCGACGTGCGGCCGGCCGGCCGGCTCGCGCTTGGCGTGCGTTCGGACTCGCAGCGTCGGGATCGCGAGGAGGATCGCCGGCACCTGGATGAAGAAGATCGCCTCCCACGAGATGAGCTGCGTGAGCAGTCCGCCGAGCGCGGGGCCGCACGCGGCGCCGAGCGCGCCCGCCGTCGCCCAGATCAGGGCCGCGCGGCGCTCCGAGCCGGTCGTCACGGGCAGGATCTCCAGCGCGGCGGTGACGGCCAGGGCGCCGCCGATCGCCTGCACGCCGCGGCTCAGAATGAGCACTTCGAAGGAGGGCGCGAGTGCGCAGAAGAGTGAGGCGGCGGCGAAGACGGCCAGCCCGAACATGAGGAGCACGCCTGGCGCGCGGCGCCGGACGAGGTACGCCACGGGCACGGCCACGACGGCGAGCACGATGTTGAAGCCCGTCAGCACCCACGACACCTCACCGATGGTGAGGCTGAAGCGGGTGAGGATGTCGGGCAGCGCCAGCACCACGATCGACGAGTCACTCAGCACGAGCGCCACGGCGAGTGCCAGGCAAATCGTCTGCAGGCGATTGGTCCCAGCCGCCCGCGCCACCAGGCCAAGCGGCAGCGGATCGGTGGTCAACCCCTGCTCGCCGACCGGCACGGGATGCGCCTCACCGCGTCGGGCCGGCAGGTTGTCGGGCTCGTCCATGCAGCGGAGTGTATGGGTGCGCGAGGGCGATTGGGGCGGGCCGCATCACATAGCCCCAACGTCTGCATAAAAGACGCTGGCGCGGAGGCGCGCTACGTGCTCCAAAAGACGCGGGCACGCTGACGCAGGACAACATGGGCCCGGGCCCATTTCGTCAACCCATTCTGCGCGTCGCGCAAGCGCATTCGCGCCTCCCCGGCGCGCGCTTCGCGTTGCAGGTCGCACGCACCGTCACCGTTCGCGCGCGCGGCCGCCCGACGTGCTCGGCGAATCCGCGCGCATGCGCACGGCGCTGGTGGTGATGCGTGGACAAGGTGGGCCCGGGCCCATGGTGTCCGGAGGTACGCGAGACCGCCTTGGATCGCCCGCCGAAGAGCCTTCAGTCGAGCAGCGAGGCGAGCAGGTCGGTCAGGCCCGCTGTGCCCTCGACGACGATGTCGGCGGCGGCGAGGAGCTCCGGTGGCGTCTCGTTGGAGTGCACGGCGACCTTCACGTCGACGACGGCGAAGCCGTCGAGGTCGGTGCGGTCGTCGCCCGCGTACAGCGACCGCCGCACCTGCGGGCGGTCGAGCAGAAGCTCCTCGATGGCCGAGCCCTTATCGACCGGCAGCGGTGGACGCGCCTCGAGGGACATCCGTCCCCAGCGCGAGACGAGGCCCGCGGCAGCGAGCAGGGGGACAGCACGCAACTCGAGGAGGCCGCGGGCGGCGACCGGGTCGGCGGCACCGCGAAAGTGAACGGTGAGGCTTGCGCCCTTGTCCTCGACCCAGCCGCCGGCCTCGGCGACGATCGGCGCGATCGCCGTGGCCGCCGTGCGCAGATCGCCGAGCCACTCCTCCACGCCGCCGGCGAGAACGACCCGGCCGTCGACGAGTAGCTCGAGACCGTGGTTGCCCGCAACGTGGACGCCCGCGACGGGCACGAGCCGCGCCGCCTCGACGGCACGACGGCCGGAGACGCAGCCGACCAGCGCGAAGCGCTCGACGAGGCGCTCCACGACCGCCAGGGTCTCGGCGGGCACGGCGCTGTCGTCGGGGTGCGCGACGATCGGCGCCAGCGTGCCGTCGACGTCGAGCAGGATCGCCGACAGCTCGGGCGCGGTACGAAGCCGTGTCAGCGGGTCGGGACTCATCGCTGGTTAGGATAGAGGCGTGGACAACGCCAGCAACCTGCCGAAGGTCAGCGTCTACCCGCTGCTCGGCATCGGCGTCGTCTCCGGCCTGTTTGCCGCCATGTTCGGCATCGGCGGCGGCGTGGTGATCGTGCCGCTCCTGCTGCTCCTGACGAAGCTGCCACCGCGCATCGCCGCCGCCACCTCGCTCGCGACGCTGCTGCTCACCTCTCTGATCGGCACCGTCCGCTACGCCGGCAGTGATCACATCGACTGGGTCGCCGCCATCGTGATCGGGGCGCCCGCCGTGATCGGCGTGCTGCTCGGCATCCACTTCCAGAAGCGCCTCCCCGCCGACTGGCTGGTGGTCGGATTCGGGGTCCTGATCATCGGCATCGGCCTGAAGCTGGTGCTCCAGCTCTGATGGACCTGACGCTACTCACCATCTGCCTCGCGATCGGCTGCGGCATCGCCGCCGGCCTGCTGGCCGGCCTGTTCGGCGTGGGCGGCGGCGTGATCTTCGTCCCCACGCTCGTGCTCGTCTTCGCGTTCACCCAGCTCGACGCGCAGGCCACATCGCTGGCCGCGATCATCCCCGTCGCCGCCGTCGGCGCCTGGCGCCAGACCTCGGACGAGAACGTCTACTGGCGCGGCGCGCTGATCATGGGCATCGGTGCCGCCGTAGGCGTGCTGTTCGGCGCCGAGGTCGCCACGCGCCTGCCCGACGAGCTGCTCTCGCAGGTGTTCGGCGCGGTCCTGATCCTGTCGGGCGGCGAGATGATCGTCAGCGCCAGCCGCCGGATCAAGGCCAAGCGCCTCGGCTGATCAGCAGCGGTATCGCTGCGCCACCGGGGGGCGGGCCCCGGTGGCACAGCGACAGTGTGCTCGCCTCTGGCTCAGCCGGCCTTGGGGGCGAAGAGCATCTTGAACTTCGACTCGCCGCCGCCCGGCGTGCTCATGACCAGGGAGATGATCAGCGTCTTCGAGGCGCCAGCGGTGCGCAGAACCTGCACGCGGTACGCCCGCGGCGAGTCAACAGCGCCATCGTCATCGAACACGATCACGTCGCGCTTGCCGGCGTCGAGCTCGACCACCGCGTAGACGCCCTTATCGGCGTCGTTGGCTCGAAACACGGGCATGTTCGAGACGTAGCGGCCGTTCTTCTTGAGCGTGAGGAAGGTGTTGGCCGCGCACGAGATGGACGGCGCGGGCGCCGGCAGGCCAAGGTCGACCGGACAGGGCAGGGTGCGGCCGTCGATGTTCCAGGCCGTCTGGATCCACGTCCCGTAGTGGCCGCTGCTGGCCTTGGTGGTGGCAGCCTGCGCGGGCGCTGCGACGGCGCAGGCCACGGCGATCACGGCTCCAGCGAGAACTGCACGGCGTCGTCGGCTCTGACCCATCAATGGTCTCCTTCATCCTGTGGCCGGACTTGAGCGCCACGCGCTCACCGTTCCAGATGCACCGCCGCTTGGCAAGGGGGACAGCCCCGCAGCGCCTCAGCGCCCCATCTGCCGGTCCGCATCGGCCTTGATCGTCTGCACGATCGCGGGATCGCGCAGCGTGGTGGCGTCGCCGAGTTCCTTGCCCTCCGCGATGTTCTTGAGCAGGCGGCGCATGATCTTGCCGGAGCGCGTCTTCGGGAGGTCGGGCGCGAAGAGCAGCAGCGACGGCTTGGCGAACTTGCCGATATCGGTCGCGACGTGCGCGGCGAGCTCGGCGCGCAGTTCGTCGCTCTGCTCGATGCCGTCGCGGAGGATGACAAAGGCCGCGATCATCTCGCCCTTGATCGGGTCCTCCGCGCCGATCGCTGCGGCCTCGGCGACGGCCGGGTGGCCGACGAGCGACGACTCGATCTCCGTCGTGGAGATGCGGTGGCCGGCAACGTTGATGACGTCGTCGACGCGGCCGAGCAGCCAGATGTCACCGTCCTCGTCGGTGCGGGCGGCGTCACCGGTGAAGTACACGGTGTTGCCGAAGCGGTTCCAGTACGTGTCGATGAACCGCTGGTCATCGCCCCAGATCGTGCGGAGCATCGACGGCCACGGGCGCTGCAGCGTCAGGTAGCCTCCGCCACCCGTTGCGACCTCCACGCCCTGCTCATCGACGATGACGGGCTTCATGCCGGGTAGCGGCCCGATCGCCGAGCCAGGCTTCGTCGTGGAGATGCCGGGCAGCGGCGACAGCACGATCGAGCCGGTCTCGGTCTGCCACCACGTGTCAACGATCGGGCAGCGCTCACCGCCGACGTGCTCGTGGTACCAGATCCAGGCCTCGGGATTGATCGGCTCGCCGACGGTGCCGAGCAGCCGGAGCGACGTGACGTCGTACTTGTCGACGGCCTCGGGGCCGGCCTTGATCAGCGCGCGGATCG
This sequence comes from uncultured Actinomycetes bacterium, assembly GCA_903960645.1. Classification (GTDB taxonomy): domain Bacteria; phylum Actinomycetota; class Thermoleophilia; order Gaiellales; family F1-60-MAGs149; genus F1-60-MAGs149. The sequence goes on from CAJCBN010000333.1 coordinate 6,351, forward strand.
CGGTCGGCGCCGTGTAGTAGATCGTCACCCGGTGCTTGTGCACGATCTCCCAGTGGCGCTCCCACGTGGGGTGCTCGGGCGTGCCCTCGTACATGACGCTGGTCGTGTGGTTGGCCAGCGGGCCGTAGACGACGTACGTGTGGCCGGTTACCCAGCCGCAGTCGGCAGTGCACCAGTAGACGTCGTCGGGCTTGATGTCGAACACCCACTGGTGGGACAGCATCGCGTTGAGGAGGTAGCCACCGGAACTGTGGACGATGCCCTTCGGCTTGGCCGTGGTGCCCGAGGTGTAGAGCATGAACAGCACGTCCTCGGCGTTCATCGGCTCGGGCGGGCAGGTGGGCGCGGCCGCGGCCAGCGCCTCGTGCCACCAGAGGTCCGTGTCGCCCCAGGCGATGTCCTGCTCGGTGCGGCGCACGACGAGCACGTGCTCGATGCTCGGGCACATCGCGACGGCCT
>CAJCBN010000334.1 GCA_903960645.1 uncultured Actinomycetes bacterium
CGCATGGTCTCGATCGAGCGCGAGGTGTTTCCGGCGCTGGTCGGCCAGGGGCTGATCTGCGTGCAGTCGACCTGCTACTGGCGCGACATCGGCACCCTTGAGAGCTTTCTCACCGCGAACGCGGACGCCATCGCCGGTCGCGTCCACACGCGCCTCGGCGGTGCAGCCGACGCGGTGCTCATCGATCCGTCGGCGCAGGTCGACCCGACCGCGGTCCTGACGGCACCCGTGCAGATCGGCGCCGGGGCTGTGATCGGCGCCGGGGCCCGGCTCGGTCCGGATGTCATCGTCGGCGCGGGAGCGGAGGTCGGCCCGCGCGCCGTGCTCAGCACGACCGTACTGCTCGCCGGCGCCCAGGTGGCCGCGGATGCCGAGGTCGAACGCAGTGCCATTGGCCGCAACGCGCTCGTCGGCGAGCGTGCCCACGTGCGCGCTTCGGCGCTCGGGACGGATCAGGCTGCGAGCGCGGGCGAGCAACTGGTCGGCGAGCGGAGGCCGGGCTGATGGTCCCGGCCACGATGCTTGAGCAGGCGCTGGATTTCCCGCGGCAGCTCCGCTCTGGCCTGCGGGCTGGCGACGCCGCGGGTATGGCGGATCGTCGTCCGGCCGCGGTGGCCCTGTGCGGCCTCGGCGGCTCGGCCGCCGGCGGTCGTCTGCTCAGCGCGCTGTTCGCGGAGCAGCTGGCGGTGCCCGTCGTCTCCATCGACACGACGTCGCTGCCCGGCTGGGTCGGGGAAGACACGCTCGTCGTATGCATCTCCTACTCCGGGCAGACGGCCGAGACCCGCTGGCTATGGGATGAGGCCGGCGATCGCGGTGCGCTACGCGCGGCGATCACGGCCGGCGGCGCCCTCGCCGAGCAGGCCGAGGCGATTGGCGCCCCCTGTGCCCTGATCGAGCCGGGCTTCCAGCCGCGCGGCGCGCTGGGCCTCCTGCTGGGCGCGCTCGTCGGTCTGCTCGACCGCGCCGGGGCGGTGCCGGGAGCGGCAGCCCTGCTGACGGCGGCGATCCCCGCCGTCGAGACGGCCGTCGAGCGCGAGCGCGCCGACGAGGTGACGGCACGGGCCGAGGCAGCACAGCTGGGAGGACACGCAGTCGTGCTCTACGGCTCGGGCGCGCGCGCCGCCGCCGCGGTGCGCCTCAAGAACCAGATCAACGAGAACGCCAAGGCAGCCGCCTGGGGCGGCGCGATGCCCGAGATGGCGCACAACGAGATCCTTGGCTGGCTCGGCTGCGCGCGGCACGGCATTCCGGCGGCCGCGGTGTTTCTCCGCGATGACGACGAGCCGCCTGCACCGTGCGCGCTGCACGACCGCATCCAGGCGATCGTCGCCGACGACGTGTCAAACGTGCTCGAGTGGCGCGGTACCGGATCGACGGAACTGGAGCGCACGCTGGCGCTGCTCGTGCACGGGGACGTGGTCTCCTGTCACCTCGCGGACGTCGAGGGCGTCGACGCGCTCGACATTGCGCGGCTGACGGGGCTCAAGGCCCCGACCGCGAACGAGTAGTCTCCGCACGTGGACGTTCCCGCACACGACGTCAAGGACCTCGCGCTCGCCGCTGAGGGCCTGCGCCGGATCGAGTGGGCCGAACGCGACATGCCCGTCCTGCGCGGCATCCGCGAGCGCTTCGCCGTCGAGCAGCCGTTGGCGGGCTTCCGCGTCACTGCCTGCCTGCACGTGACCAGCG
>CAJCBN010000335.1 GCA_903960645.1 uncultured Actinomycetes bacterium
CACCTGCGTGATCAACGCCAACCAGGTCGGCACGATCGACTACCGCGAGGCGCCGCAGGTGCAGCAGACGATCATCGTCGGCAAGGCCAATCAGACGATCGCATTCGCAACCTCGCCGCCAGCCTCCGATCCCGTCTACGGAACCTCTGCGTACTACCAGCCGACGGTGACCGCCAGCACACTCAACGCCGGGACCTCGATCACCTGGGCGATCGATCCCGCCTCGACGAGCGGCTGCAGCATCGACAGCGTGCCGAACGTCCTGTTCTACGGCAACGCCGGTACCTGCATCATCAATGTCAACCGGCCCGGCAATGCGGACTACAACGCGGCACCGCAGGTCCAGCAGACCGTGAACGTTGCGAAGGCCCCGCAGACGGTCACCTTCACCTCGACCGCGCCGTCGCCAGCGTACGGCAGCGGCCAGACTTACACACCGACTGCCAGCGGCGGCGCTAGCGGCAATGCCCGCACGTTCACGATCGATGCCACGTCGTCCGGCATCTGCACGATGAGCGGGGGAGTCGTGAGCTTCCAGGATTACGGGCGCTGCCTCATCAACGCAAATCAGGCCGGCAACGGGAATTACCTGGCCGCAACGCAGGTGCAGCAGACCGTGATCGTACGGCGCCCGCAGACGGTGTCGATCACCCAGATCGCCAGCCCGACGCCACGGGTCGGGACAACGGTCACACTCAGCGCAACCGGCGGTGGTTCGGGCAACCCGATCATCTTTCGGGCCCGCCCGGCGAACATTTGCACCGTCGTCGGGGACCAACTGTCGATCGTCGGCTACGGGACCTGCGCCGTCACGGGCACGCAGGCAGGAGACGCCGACTACTACGCCGCGCCGGGGTTTGACGCAGGGTATGAGTGGCAGGCCGTGGAAATGAGCTTCCTGACGCGCCCCGGATCGCAGACCATCACCTACACCTCGAGCGCACCGAGTGCTGTGGTCGGCGACACGTACTCGCCCACGGCAACCGGCGGGGCGACCAACAACCCTGTCACCTTCGGGCTGACGGCGCTCTCGAGCAGCATCTGCACGATGAATGGCAGCGGCGTGATCCGCTTCGATCACCCCGGCACCTGCAACATCTACGCCAGCCAGGCCGGCAGCCCCGGTGACGCGTACCTGTACGACCCTGCGCCGACGACCTACCAGGCGATCACCGTCTCCAAGGCGCCGCAGGTGCTGGCGTTCAGCGGCCCCGCTCCCACCCCCACCTACGGTGATGGCGCAAGCTACACCCCCGCGGCCACCGGAGGGGTCAGCGGCAATCCGATCGCATTCACCATCGATGCGTCAGCCACCGCCGTCTGCACGATCACCGGCGGCATCGTCACGTTCCAGCACGCGGGTGACTGCGTCATCAACGCCAATCAGGACGGCAACGACGACTACCTCGCTGCCGTGCAGATCCAACGGACGATCATCGTCGCCAAAGCCGACCAGGCCATCACGTTCACCACGCCCGCCCCCACGCCGACCTACGGCGATGCTTCCACCTACACCCCAGCCGCGTCCGGCGGCGCCAGCGGCAACGCCCGCAGCTTCACCATCGATCCCTCATCCAGCGGTAGCTGCGCCATCACCACCGGCACCGTCACCTTCCTGAACGCCGGTACGTGCACCCTCAACGCCAACCAGGCTGGCACCGCCGACTACAACCCCGCCCCCGAGATCCAGCAGACAGTCACCGTCGCTCGCGCACCCCAGGTCGTCGCGTTCACCACCACACCGGGCGCCACGATCGTCGACGGCAGCTACGCGCCGGCGGCGAGCTCCGGCGGTTCTGGCAATAGCGTGGTCTTCACGAGCGCCACGCCCTCCGTGTGCTCAGTTAGCACCGGCGTCGTGACCTTCCTCCACGTCGGTACCTGCACCCTCAACGCCGATCAGGCCGAGTCCAGCAACTACCTCGCCGCGCCGCGCGTCCAGCAGACAATGGAGGTGGCGCGTGCCCCGCAGATCATGGCGTTCAGCACCACGCCGGTGGGCACTGCCGTGGACGCGACCTACACGCCGGCTGCCGGCGGTGGCGGCAGCGCAAGCCCGGTGATCATCGCCGTCGACGGGGCGTCGAGCGGTGTGTGCACGCGCAACCCGGCCAGCGGTGTGGTGACGTTCGAGCACGTCGGCGCGTGCGTGCTGCGCGCGACGAAGGCGGGTACCGCCGACTACGAGGCGGGTGAGACAACGCAGACGATCACCGTCGTTCAGGCCCCGCAGGTCGTGGACTTCACGACGCTCCCGCTGGGCGGCGTCGTCGATGCCACGTACACACCCACCTTGACCGGTGGCCGCAGCGGCAGCCCAATCGTCGTCACCAGCGCGGCGCCCGCCGTGTGTACCGTCACGGGTGGCATCGTGACGTTCAACCATGTCGGCTCCTGCGTCCTGTCCGGCAACCAGGCCGGCACGACGGACTACCTCGCCGCCGTGCAGGTACAGCAGACCATCACCGTGTCGCAAGCTGCGCAGACGCTTGCCTTCACCTCCGTCGCGCCCTCGCCGAACGCCTTCACCACGGAGCGCTACACGCCGACCTTCACACACGGGCGCAGTGGTGAGCCCGTCGTACGGAGCGTCAACGGCGGCGCCAGGAGCTCATGCTCGCTGGATGGCACCGCCATCGCCTTCGCCGGTGCCGGCACCTGTGTCATCACGCTCGCCCAGGACGGCACCGCCGACTACTTCGCCGCCGCACCCGTCACGCAGGAGATCATCGTGACGAAGGCCCCGCAGCTCGTCACCTTCACCTCCATCGCCCCGAGCCCGGTCTTCGGCACTGCTGCGACGTACGCGCCGGCGGCTACCGGAGGCGCGACCGGCAATCCGGTCACGTTCGCGATTGCTGCAGGTGCGACCGGGGTCTGCACGCTGACCGCCGGTGTCGTCTCGTTCGACCACGCCGGCGACTGCATCATCGAGGCGACGCAGGACGGCGATGCCGACTACTTCCAGGGGCGACACACCGCGACGATCACCGTCGCGAAGGCGCCGCAGACGGTTACCTTCACCTCCACCGCACCGTCGACGGTCACTGTCGGCGATGCCGCCTATGTACCTGCGGCGGTCGGCGGGGCGAGTGGCAACCCCGTCACCTTCGAAATCGCCCCCGCGGCAAGTGGTGCCTGCGCACTCAGCGGCGGGGCGGTCAACTTCACCGGCGCGGGCAGCTGCGTGATCCTCGCGACCCAGGCCAGTACCGCGGACTACGGTGAAGGACGTGCCACGCAGACGATCGCCGTCAACGCGCCTGCGCCCGTAACCCCGCCTGCAGCCGTCGTCAGCGCAACGCCCACCGCCGCCGGCACGGCGACGATCGGCGGCACGTCGCTGAGCTGGCCGGCCCGTGCCTTCTCGAGGCCCGTCACCGTCACGCTCGAGGCTGCCCCCGCGGGCACGGCGAACTTCGTCGGCGGCCAGGCGATCCGCCTGCTGATCACCGATGCCGCCGGCCAGCCGGTGACGTCGTTCTCGAAGCCGCTCGAGCTGATCTTCCCCGCCGCCGCCGGCATCCCGGGCTTCTCGCGCAACGGCAAGGCCTGGGTCGCCATCCCCCGCATCACCGGCCCGCGTCTGCCGAACGGCTACGCCGACGGCTGGTTCGCCGCGGCGGACGGCTCGATCCACGTGCTGACGACACACGCCACCGACTTCGGCATCCTTGCGAAGGGCACGAAGATCGCGCCTGCGCTGCGATTGACTGCGGTGAGCACGAAGCGCCAGGGCGCGAAGCTGACGGTGCGCGTGGCGACGTCGCTGCCGGCCCGCATTCAGGTGCGACTGCAGGGC
>CAJCBN010000336.1 GCA_903960645.1 uncultured Actinomycetes bacterium
GCACGGCCTGACGGTCAACGCCCTCTGCCCGACGTTCATCTGGACACCGATGGCGGCACCGATGCTCGAGATCCCGGAAGTCCATGCGGCTGCCGTGCGGCGCATTCCGCTCGGACGCGTCGGCCAGCCGCGCGACATCGGTGGCGTCGCCGCGTTCCTCTGCTCGCCCGCTGCCTCGCTGATCACCGGCGTCGTACTGCCGGTCGACGGCGGGTGGACCGCCGGCGAGCCCGAACTGCCGCTCTAAGCCGACTGGCTGTTCACTAGGTCGCTTTGCTGATGTTGGTATAGTCGTACACTATTCGCCACCGGGTGAGTATCGCGGTGTGCCAGACGACTCGGGGGCCACCCGCCTCGCCCGACGACAAGAGGAAGCGCAATGAACCAGGCAGGGCTCACGATCTCGTTCCAGACCGACGGCGTTGCCGTCGTCACCGGTGCCGCGAGCGGCATCGGCCAAGCGGTGGCGGTTGCGCTGGCCCAGCAGGGCGCCGACGTGGCCTGCGTCGGCCGTACCGCCGATAGCTGTGCCGAGACGGTCGCGCTCGTCGAGGCACTCGGCCGCAAGGCGCTCGCCGTCGGGTGCGATGTCGCGTCGCGCGCCGAGGTCGACGCCGCGGCGGAGTCCGTCGTTGCCGAGCTCGGCCCGATTGCGTTTCTCGCGACCTGCGCTGGCGTGCTGACGGAAAACGTCTCCGCTGAGAAGCTCACGGACGAAGACCTCGACCTGCTGTGGTCTGTCAACGTCAAGGGTTCGCTCTACTGGGCGGTCGCTGCGTCGCGCTCGATGATCCCGGCGAGGCATGGATCGATCGTGCTGATCTCCTCGCAGGCCGCACTCGCTTCGCTGCCGCATGAGACAGGCTACGGGCTGTCCAAGGGCGCCGTGGCGACGATGACCCGCACGCTGGCAATGGACTGGGCCGAGCACGGCATGAGGGTCAATGCGGTCTGCCCGACGATGATCCGAACGCCAATGGCAGCCAAGCTCGCGATTCCTGCGGTCCACGCCGCCCTCGTGCGCCGCATCCCACTCGGGCGCGTGGGTGAGCCTCGCGAAATCAGCAGCGTTGTGGCGTTTCTCTGCTCGCCCGGAGCCTCGCTGATCACGGGCGTGGTTCTGCCCGTGGATGGCGGCTGGACCGCCGGCGAGCCCCTCCCGTCCTTCGCGGACTAGACCGGGCGGCCGCGGCCGGGGCGGAACAGCGGGAAGCCGTCGTTGACGATCTGCTGGCCGCGCGAGAACACATGCACGACGCGGCCGGTCAGCTCCCGTCCGTGCCAGGCGGGCGCCTTGCCGCGTCCCTCGAGTCCGGCGGGATCGACCGTCCACACCGCCGTCGGGTCGACGAGCACGACGTCGCCGTCACCGCCGACCTGCAGCGAGCCCTTGTGCGGCCACATGCCGAGACGGCGCGCGGGGCGCTCGCCGATGATCGCGCAGAGGGTCGGCAGATCGATGCGACCGGCAGCCACGCCGAACGTCAGGAGTGCCGGGACGAACAGCTCGATCGATGCGAGGCCGACCCAGTCGCGCTGCCCTTCGAGCGGCTCGGAGCGGTGGTCGCTGACGACGCCCTCAAGCCGGCCGTCGGCGAGCGCGGCCCACAGGGCGTCGCGATCCTCTTCGGTCACGAGCGCCGGCGCGACGCGCATCTCGAACGGCAGCTCGTCGAGGCAGAGATGAACAAGGCTGGTTGAAGCGGTCACGATCGTCTCGGGCAGTGCGGCCACCGTCGAGGCCCGCACGACCGGCACCACGTGCGGCGCGACGTCGGCGAGCGCGCCGAGGTTCGACAGCATGTGCAGGCGCGTGCGCTCGGCGTCGCCGCCGAGTCGCCCCGCCATCCGCACGGTGATCCCCACTTCGCCGAGCGCGGCGATGCGCAGGAGCGCTCCCGGCCCGGCGGTGGCGGCCTGATCGACCGCGTCGAGGTCGAGGTAGGCGCCGGCGAAGCCCACGTGGAAGCCGACGCCGCGGATGCGCTCGGCGGTGTCGGGCGCGGGCTGGCCGAGGCCGATCAGGAACTGGTAGTCCACGAACACGGTGCCGCTGGCGCGCCGCTCGGCGTCGTGGAAGGCCACGTCGCACGTCTCACGTGCGCCGGGAACGACCGGCGGGATGACGGTGGTAACCCCGCCGCGCGCAGCGGCGATGGTGCCCGAGCCAAGGTCGTCGGCGGGGACGCCCGTACCGCGCGGCGCGCCGATCGGCGCGAGCGCGTCGATCGCACCCGGCAGCGCCGTCAGC
>CAJCBN010000337.1 GCA_903960645.1 uncultured Actinomycetes bacterium
CGTCAGACCGACGCCGAGCCGCTCGGCCAGGCCGCGCTCATCGAGCAGCGCCGCCGGCGGCAGCTCGAGCGAGACGATCATGTCCTTGATGGCGCGGTACGCCTCGGCCGACTTCGAGTCGGCGTCGACCGCGCGCCGCGCACTGGCGGCGAGCATCGAGGTGGCGACGTGCGCGGGCTCAGTCACCAGCGCAGTATCCGTGAAATGTCTGCTGGAAGACGCAGAAGGCGGGCGCTCCTCCGGTCGAAGGGGCACCCGCCTCCGGTCTTGAGGGGGATCACGCGGGGTCGTCGCCCCGCGTGCTGGGGAGGGTGCCGCCCAGGGCCGAAGCCCCACGCGGCGGAGAGGGGGACCAGTGGGGGCGCTAGTCGCCGAGCTCCTTGCGACGGCGCACGACGTAGGCCTCGAGCTCTTCGCGGATCGCCGGGTCCATCGGCGGCTCCACGTACTCCTCGAGCTTCTGGGTGGCGATCTCACCGGCGCGCTCGGCGGCGTCCTTGCCGCCGTTGCGCTCCCAGCGCTCGAACGCGTCGGACGAGGAGAGCAGCGGACGGTAGAAGCAGTCGCGGAAGTGCTCCATCGTGTGCGCCGTGCCGAGGAAGTGGCGGCTGTCCGAGGAGGACATGACCTCCTGGTGCGCACCGAAGGCGAGCGACTCCTCGTCGATCTCGAGCGGCGTGAACGTCACCTGCAGCATGCGCAGGAGCTCCATGTCGACGATGAACTTCTCGTAGCTCGAGACGAGGCCGCTCTCCAGCCACCCCGCGGTGTGCATGACCCAGTTCACGCCGGCCAGGAAGGTCGGCATCATCGTCATCAGCGCCTCGTAGCCCGCCTGCGCGTCGACCGTCTGGCTGGTGGTGAAGCCACCACCGGAGCGGAAGGGCAGGTTGTAGCGCCGTGCGATCTGGCCGCTGGCGAAGAGGCCGATCGCCGACTCCGGGGTGCCCATGCAGGTCGAGCCGGACTGCATGTTGGCGTTCGTCAGGAAGGAACCGAAGATGACCGGGCAGCCGGGGTTCACGAGCTGCGCGAGGGCGATGCCGGTGAAGGCCTCCGCCATCTGCTGCACGAGCGCCGCGGGGATGGAGACCGGCGACATCGCGCCCATGATCAGGAACGGCGTCAGCAGGACCGGCTGGTTGGCCAGCGCGTAGACCCGCATCGAGTCGAGCATGCGGTCGTCCCAGTGCATCGGCGAGTTGCAGTTGAGCAGCGAGATCATCACCGGCATGGTGTCGAGCTTCTCGCGGCCGCCGAACACGATGCCCGCCATGTTGAGCACGTCCTCGGCGTTCGACTCGCGCACGACGTTGCCCATGTAGATCTTGTCGGTCAGCGTCTGCAGCGCCAGCGCCATGTCGAGGTGGCGCGAATCGAGCGCCGCGTCGTCGGGCTCGACGATCACGCCGCCGGCGGAGTCCATCTCCGGGAAGACCTGGCAGAGCTTGGTGAAGTTGCGGAAGTCCTCCATCGTGCCGACCTCGCGCTTGTCGCCGCGGCGCGCGAAGGGCGGGCCGTAGACGCCCGAGAAGACCATGTTCTGGCCGCCGATGGTGACGGTGTTCTCCGGGTTGCGCGCGTGGACCTGATACTCGGACGGCGCCTTGGCGACCTGCGCGAGCACCCACTCGGGGTCGAACTTGACGTTGAGGCCGTCGACCTTCTGCCCGGCGGCGGCCAGCATCTCGGTCGCCCAGGGGCTGGCGAACTCGATGCCGATCTCCGTGACGAGGCGCTTCCAGCCCTTGTCGAGCATGGCCATCGCGTCCTCGGAGAGAATCTCGTAACGCGGTTGCGTGTTGACGAACATCAGGTGTCCTCCAGCGGCTCGCGCGATCTGCTTGACGCGCGTGGGCACATTCTCGTACACTCACCATCCGAAACGCAAGTTCCACATCATGGAAGCACTCACCGCACCCACCGGCACTCAGGCGATCGACCGCGCCGCCTCGATCCTCACGTACGTCCTTGAGGGCGAGGGCCGCATGACGGTCGGTGCACTGAGCGACGCCGTCAACCTGCCGAAGAGCACGACCTCGCGCCTCGTCGGCGCGCTCGAGCGCCACGGCCTCCTGCAGCGCGACCCCGACGACGGCGGCCTCCGAGCCGGCCCGGCGATCGACGCCTACGTGCGCCGCGCGCGCCTCGACCCGCAGCTCCCCGAGCTCTCCCAGGACATCCTCGACAGCGTCGCGTCGGTGACCGGAGAGACCACGACGCTGTCGATCCCGACCTCGCGCGGCATCGAGCAGATCGCCCAGGCCGAGGGCGCGTACATCCTCGGCTCGACGAACTGGATGGGGCGCACCGTCCCGTACCACGCCTCCGCCGTCGGCAAGGCGATGCTCGCCTTCGGCGCGATGTCGCTGCCGAGCGGTGCGCTCGAGCAGTTGACCGGCAAGACCCTGACCATCCGCGCGGACCTCGTCCGCGACCTGGAGTCCACGCGCCAGCGCGGCTACGGCATCTCCGTCGAGGAGATCGAGCCCGGCCTGATCGCCATCGGCGCGCCCATCCGCGGCGCCGATCGACGCGTCGTCGCAGGCATCGCGATCGCCGGTCCCAGCATGCGGATCACGCCCGACCGATATTCCCAGATCGGCGAACTGCTCGTCCGCAGCGCGGCCGAGCTCGAAGCACGAATCAGCCACCAACACCTTGAGGAGGGTGCGGTATGACCAGCGAAGAAATCCTTCAGAAGCTCTACGACGAGACGATGGTCGGTAACGGCCCCGCCGTGATCGAGCTGACCAACGAGGGGCTCGAGATGGGCATGGATCCGGAGACGCTGCTCTTCGACGCCCTCATCCCGAGCCTCGAAGAGGTCGGCGCGCGCTTCGAGCGCGGTGACTGGTTCGTCCCCGAGATGCTGATCGCCGGCAAGGCGATGGCCGGTGCCCTCGAGGTGCTGCGCCCGCTGCTCGCCGCCAAGGGCACGGAGACCATCGGCAAGTTCGTGATGGGCACCGTCAAGGGCGACGTGCACGACATCGGCAAGAACCTCGTGAACATCATGCTCGAGGGCGCCGGCTTCGAGGTCATCGACCTCGGCGTGCAGGTCTCCCCCGAGAAGTTCGTCGAGGCCGTCGAGGAGCATCAGCCGAACATCCTCGGCATGAGCGCCTTCCTGACCACCACGATGCCGATGTTCAAGGCGAACATCAACGCCCTCGAGAAGGCCGGCCTGCGCGACAAGGTGATCGTCCTCGTCGGTGGCGCCCCGGTCACGCAGGAGTACTGCGACGCGGTCAAGGCCGACGGCTACGCGGCCGACGCCTCCGCCGCCGTGAAGCTCTCGAAGGACCTGATCGCCAAGCAGCGCGCGTCCGTCACCGCCTAGGCACCCCATGGGTTTCATCGCCGCCATCGAGCACGTCATCAAGAAGCCGATCTGGGATTGCCAGATGTGCGGACAGTGCGTGCTGCACGACACGGGCATGACGTGCCCGATGACGTGTCCGAAGACGCTCCGCAACGGCCCCTGCGGGGGCGTGCGCGAGGATGGGCACTGCGAGGTCAAGCCGGAGATGCGCTGCGTGTGGGTGAAGGCGGAGGAGCGCTCGCGCTCGTTGCCGCTGATGCCGACGGTGTGGCGGGAGCATTTCAACAACTTGCGTCCGCCGGTCGATAATCGCCTGAAGGGCGATTCGTCGTGGAAGAACGCGTTGAGCGGCCGCGACAAGGAGACGCCGCCCGGCTGGACGCCGGAGTCCGAGGCCCCTGCGGCCGAGGTGGAGGCGTAGCGTGTCGCGGCTCGGGGAGCTGCTCGATCGCGGCGATGAGCTGATCATCACGGGCGAGGCGCCCGTGATCGACGGCGGCACCCTCGCCGATTACGAGGCGAAGCTCGCGGAGCTTGCGCTGTGGTGCGATGCGCTGAACGCGACGGACAACACGGCCGCCCATGCGCACGCGTCGAATGTGTCGATGGCGATCGCGATGCAGCGCCTCGGCGTGGAGCCGATCCTGCAGGTCGTCTGCCGCGACAAGAACCGCATCGCGCAGCAGGCCGACATCATGGGTGTGGCGCTGCACGGTGTGGAGAACATCTGCTGCCTGACCGGCGATGACGTCACGGCC
>CAJCBN010000338.1 GCA_903960645.1 uncultured Actinomycetes bacterium
CCGTGGCGTTCAGCTGTGTGCCGGACAGCGCGGTGCCGTACGCGATCGTGGCGGGGTCCGCCCACGTGACGACGGGCGTCTCGCGCGTCGCCGAGATCGCGACGGTCAGCGTGCGGTTGGCGACAAGGGTGCCGTCGCTGACGCGCACCGTGAATGTGTCGGTCGCATTTGCTGCGAGCGCGTTGACGGCGGCATCGTTCGGCGTGTAGGTGTACGCGCCGTTCGACTTGCGCAGCGCGAGCGTGCCGTAGGTGCCGATCATCGAGACCGTGGCGCCGTTGTCCGTACCCGACGCGATGTCATAGGTGAGCGCTGCGCTCTCGGCGTCGGCACCCGACAGCACACCGGACTCGACGGCGAACGTATCGGCCGCGGCGGTGTCGGTGACGGTCATTGACGACGGCGCTACGAGCGTCGGCGTATCGTCGGCGGCCGTGATCGAGACGACCAGCGTGCGCGACGCGCTGAGCGAGCCGTCGGAGGCCGAGACGGTGAACACATCCGTCGCGTCCGCAGCCAGCGCGTTGATCGCGGCGTCGTTCGGCACGTAGACGTACTGGCCGGTGGTGGTGGCGAGGCGGAGCGTGCCGTACGTGCCGACGATCGCGCGGGTGTAGGAAATAGCGCCGATGGTCTGCGCGGATGCGCTCGCGCCCGTCGCGTCGTAGGAGCGCGCCGTGCCCTCGGCATCGCTCGAGGCGAACGTACCGGTGGCGTTCGAGAACGTGTCGGCGGCGGCGGTATCGGTGTACGCCGGGCCGGTGATCGCGCTGAAGAGCGGCCGGTCGTTCGTAGCCGCGATCGAGATGACGAGCGCGCGCTGCGCCGTCAGGGCACCGTCGCCCGCAGTCACCGTGAAGGTATCCGTCGCGCTGCTCGCGAGGGCGTTGACCGCCGTGGCGTTCGGGGTGTACTCCCAGGCGCCGGTCGTGCCGTTGACGACCAGGGTGCCGTACGAACCAACACTGGTGCTGAGGCCGAGCGCCGGCGTGACGCCATCGATGCCGTAGGCGACGGTAGTGAAGTCCGGATCGGTGGAGACCAGGTTGCCGGTCAGCGGCGTCGGATACGTGTCAGCACCGCTCGTGTCAGACAGGAACCCACCACTCGGGGCGCTCAGCACCGGGCGATTGTTGATGCCCATCAGCGAGATCGTCATCGGCAGCGAGGCTGTGGCCGCGCCGTCACTCACGTTGATGGTGAAGGGCTCGAGCGCAAGCCCGACAAGCGCGCGCACCAGCGTGTCGTCCGGGGTGTACGTCCAGACACCCGTCGCCGCGACGATGCTGAGCGTGCCGTATGCACCCGCGAGGCTCGTGACGGTGCTGCCACCCGAGACGATGCCGTACGAGAGCGCGCTGCCCTCGGCGTCGGTGGCCGACAGCGAAGCCGACAGTCCGGGCAGCGGACCGTTGGCGTCGTCGTCGCGCACGACGCCGCCACTCGGCGCGGCGAGGATCGGCGTGTCGTTGACGCCGGTAATCAAGATCGTGAGGGTGCGCGAGGCGGTCAGCGCACCATCACCGGCCGTCACCGTAAAGGCGTCGGTGGCGTCGGACGGACGCGCGTTGATGGCCGTGGCGTTCGGCGTGTACGTCCAGGTGCCGGCACTGGCGTCGATCACCAGCGTGCCGTACGTGCCGACGAGTGTCGTGACAGTGCCCGAGCCGTTGTCGATGCCGTACGCACGCGCCGTGCCCTCGGCGTCGGTCGAGGTGACGGCGCCGGTCACGGTCGTGAACGTGTCGGAGCCTGCCGTGTCGACGATGGTGGCGCCGGTGGGTACGGGCATGACCGGGCGATCGTTGACGCCGACGATCGAGATCGTCAAGGTGGCAGTCCCGACGAGCGAGCCATCCGAGGCGGTCACCGTGAAGGCGTCGGAGGCGTTGGTCGACAGCGCGTTGATCGCCGCGGCATCCGGCACGTAGGTCCAACCGCCGCCACTGACCACCGTCAGCGTGCCGTAGGCCCCGGCGAGCACGGAGCTGCCGGAGGCCGGGGTGACGCCCTGGATGCCGAACGCCGGCGTCGTGCCCTCGGCGTCAGTCGCCGACAGCGTGCCGGTGACGTCCGCGAACGCGTCGACGGCGGCGGTGTCGGTGACCGTGCCGCCCGTCGGCGCGGCCGCGACCGGGCGGTCGTTCGCGCCGGTGATCGTGACCGTGAAGGTGGCGTCGGTGGTCGCCGTGCCGTCACCCACGCGCACGGTGAAGGTCTCGGTCGTGTCGGTGGCGACGCCGTTGATCGCGCCGGCGTCGGGCACGAAGACGTAGGCGCCAGTGGCCGAGGCGACGCGGAGCGTGCCGTAGGTGCCGGTGCGGGCGCGGTCGTAGGTGACACCGCCGATGCTGGCGCTCGTGCTTGCATCACTGGCGATTGAATATGCGAGCGTCGCGCCCGTGTCGCGGTCGGCGCCGACCAGCGTGCCCGTGGCGTTGGCGAACGCGTCCACCGCGGCAGTGTCGGTGTAGGCGGCTGCCGTCGGCGTTGCGAGCGTCGGCGCGTCGTTGGCCGCGGTGATCGAGACCGTCAGGATGGCGGTCGTCGAGGCCGTGCCATCGGAGACCGTCACGGTGAACGTCTCCGAGGTATCCGTGGTGCGGGCGTTGATCGCGGCGCGGTTCGGCGTGAAGACGTACGCCCCGGTGGCGCGGGTGACGGTGAGCGTGCCGTACGTGCCGGTGCTCGAGACGGTCGCGGCCGGCGTCACGCCCTGGATGCCGTAGAGCAGCGTGTCCCCCGTGTCGACGTCGGCACCTGTGAGCGTGCCGGTGCCGTTCGTGAAGGTGTCGTTGGCGCTCGTGTCCGTGTACGCAATCGTCGTCGGCGTGGCCAGCGTCGGCGTGTCGTTCACCGCGGCGAGCGTCATCGTGACGGTCGTCGCCGGCGACGAGCTGTTGAGGCCGTCGGACGCCGAGACGGTGAAGGCAATCGCGCCGTTGGCGTTGGCAACCGGTGCGTAGGTGAGCGAGCCGAGGCTGGCGTACGGGATCACCTGGCCGCTAGTGACCGGCGTGCCCGACAGGCTGAGCGTGCCGGTATACGGCAGACCGGCGATGGTGATCGTCGTCGGCGTCGACGTGCGCGCGTCCGCATACGCGGCTGCGAATGCAGACTGCGTAAAGGTCAGCGTCGTGTCCTCGGTGCCGTTCACGCCG
>CAJCBN010000339.1 GCA_903960645.1 uncultured Actinomycetes bacterium
GCAGATCACGGGCGAAGAGCGCGCGCCGGGTGATCCGGCGCGAGGTGAAGCGCGGGACCCGCACGTACGCCACGAGCCGGATCACGACCGGATGCGGCAGCGTGGTCGAGGGCGAGCGGATCTCCCGGGCGGGGTCGGCCTCCAGCACCTCGGCTTTGCGCGACAGGATCAGGCTGCAGGCGCGCCACACGCTCGTGACGTTGAGCGGTTCGTACGTCGCGTTCAGGACGAGCACAGTGCCTGCCATGCGCCGAGGGTACTCCACGTCCTCCCGCCGCTTCACCGAATCGGCGCCACCACCGCGCTCCCCACCCCGCCCGGAGCAGGATCAGCGCAGGGCGTGCTGAACGGCGCGCTCCTCCTCGGGCGTCAGCTCGAGCGAGCCGGCGCCGCCCCGGAGGACGTCCTTGACGAACACGCTCGTCGAGCTACCGGCGTGCACGGCGGAGATGACGATGCCCGAGCCATGCCGATCGAGCAGGGCCAGCGAGCTGGAGCGCCGCCCCTCCTCGTCGCCGTTGGCGTCGAAGCGGACGATCGAACGGCGGCGCAAGAGGACGTCGAGCGAGCCGAGTGCCGAGACGACCTCGTCACGCAGGCGCGCCTCATCGAGCTCGAGACGCTCCATCCGGGCCTGCATGCCGACCGCGAACTCGACGAGGTCCACGGGCTTGCCGGCCAGCAGCGCCTGCTCGGCCTGCCGCAGGCGGTTGGACCAGCGCGCGGTGCGGACGGCCAGGACGAGCGCGGCGACGGCGAGCACCACGCCGACGACGGCAACGCCGAGTGCCACCGTCCCCTGCAGCTCCGTCGTCACGCGCGGATTCCTAGGCGGGCTTCAGGCGGAACTGGATCTGGTAGACACCGATGTTGTTGTCGATGTTCTGCTCGCCCGGGACCTTCTCGACGGTGACCTTCGCGGTCACCACGCTGTCGAAGACGATGTCGGACAGGCCGAACGGGATTTCGACGGTGCCTTGGGCGCCCGGATCCAGCGTCGTGATCTCGCCGGTGGGCAGCGTGCGGTCGTCCATGCCCTTGGCGCGCAGCACGACGTTGACCTTGACGGACACCTCGGTGGCGTCGCCCGAGTTCTGCACGGTGATGGCCAGCGTCATGTCGTTGGCGCTGTCGACCTCGTTGACGGAGGCCGGGTCGAGCTGCGTGCCGCCGGGGTTGAACAGCGTGCTGATCAGCGTCGTGCCGTGCAACACGCCGGCTCCGGTATCGGCCGCGGCATCGCTGGTGGTGACGACGTTGCCCTCGGCATCGGTCGTGGTCGTCGAGCCGCCGCCGTCGACGGGCACGCCGCCGAGCAGGGCGTTGAGGATCGACTGCATCCGCTGCGGCGCGGCGAACTCGATCAACTTCGGATCGACGAACTGCGAGTCCTCGACCGTGGCGTTGATGGACTTCTGCGCGAGCACCTGCTTGACCGGCTCCTGGTAGGAGTCGGAGTAGACGACGTCGGAGGCAATCAGCCGTTGGAACGTGGCCGCAACGGCAGCGGATTGCTCGAGCGGCACCTGGCCGGTCGTGCCCGCCGAGTTGAACGCGTCGGCGAGCGCCTTCTGGAGACCCTGCAGGCCGCTCACGCGGTACTGCATCGTCTGCACGAGGAACGGCTGGTAGGCAGATACCCCGTCGGGCGCGTCGAGGTCGGCCGCGTTGCGGGCGATCTGCTGCTGCGACTGGATCTCGCGCGTGAGCGACTTGTCGAGACCGTCAGGCGTCTGGCCGGCCGTGAGGATCGCCGCGGAGAACTCGGAGCCGACGGTGCCCGAGGCCTTGGCGACCTCGTTCGACTTGGAGACGTAGCTCTGGTACGACGTGACCTCGCGGTCACGCTGGCAGCGCTGCACGAGGAAGTAGCCGGCGACGAGGACGATCAGGATCCCGATGACCAGAACGATCAGGCGCTGGGGGCCCTTGCCCTTCGGCGTGCCCGGCAGCGAGGGCCGCTTGCGCGCACTCCGAGACGGCGGAGCCTCGTCGAGCTCGTAGTCGTCGTCGAAGAAGGAAAGGAATGCGGACATAGATGGCGTACGGAGAGTCGTGCAGTCCCCGTGTTTCGTCACATTACCACCCGTTCCTGCCGGGAACGCCGGACGGAACCGGTGACGGTCCACCCGTTGCGAAGCGCGGCGCGCGCTCGCGCCCTGCCGCCGCTCTACCCGGAGGGCATCGTCGCGGACCGCTTTCGGATCATTGAGACCATCGGTGTCGGCGGCAGCGCGACCGTCTTCGAGGCCGAGGATCTGCGCACCGGCGAGATGGTGGCGCTCAAGGCGATCCCGGCCCAGGAGAAGCTGCGCAAGCGCGCCCGCCGCGAGATCCGCGCCGCCGGCTCGCTCGACCACGGCGCGATTGTGAAGCTGCTGGACAACGTCGAGGACGACGATTACATCTACGTGGCCTTCGAGCTGGTGCGCGGCAGCGACCTGTCCGACGTACTCAAGGAGAAGCGCCTCGAGGAGTCCGAGATCCTGCGCGCTGTCGCCGCCGTCTGCGATGCCCTCGAGCACGCGCACGAGCGCCACGTCGTCCACCGCGACGTCAAGCCGGGCAACATCCTGCTGCGCGAGGACGGCATCCTCAAGCTGACCGATTTCGGCATCGCCCAGATCGACCAGCCGGACGCGACGATCGACGAGAGCCTGCTCGGCACGCTCTCCTACATGTCGCCCGAGCAGGTGCGCGGCGACATGCTGACCGGCTCGACCGACGTCTGGTCGGCGGCGCTGGTCGCCTACGAGGCGCTGACGCGGCGCAACCCCTACCGCTCCAAGAACCCAGTGGAGCTGGCGGAGAAGCACAAGAAGCTGCGCCTCTCGCTGCAGACGGATCGACCCGACCTGCCCAGCGTCGCGACGAAGATGATTGACCGCGCGCTCGACCTCGACAACCAGCGGCGCCCGCTGCCGGGCCAGCTGCGCGACGCGCTGCTGCGCGGTGCGATCGCGATGGAGCGGGGCCAGAGCGACATGGACTCCTCGATCGAGGTGCCGCGCCCCGACCCGCGCGTGCGTCTGCGCAAGCGCTGGCTGCGCGCCGTGCCGGACCTCCTCGAGGACCTCGGCCAGCGCGACGACCGGGTGCGCACCCCGCCGCGCGCCACCGCCGCACCGCGCCTCGCCGCCGTCACCCGCTACGCCGAGCCGTACGGCCCGTCGCTCTTGGCCGGCGTCGGCGGCACGGTCCTGCTCGGCGCACTGCCGTTCTACCCGACGGGCTGGCCCTTCGTCATCGGACTCCTCGCCGCAATTGTCGCGCTGCGCCTGCCGTGGCTGGCGACCGCGCTCGTGCTGGCCGCGGGCCTGCCGCTGCTCGGCAACGTCGCCTTTGGCCTGGTGCCGCCCGCCGCCGTGCTCCTCGCGGTCTGGCTGGTGCTGATGGCCCGCGATGGCCGCCGCGGGCTGCTGCCGCTCCTGGCACCGCTACTCACGGTGTGCTTCGCCTGGGCGCTCTATCCACTGCTGGCCGGTGCCTCGCCCCGCGCCTGGGTGCGTGCCGCCCTCGGTGCGACCGGTGCGCTCGCGATGACGCTCGCCCTGGGGCTGTCCGGCTGGGGCTCGCCGCTGGTCCCCACCGGCACGATCGCGACCCTCGGCACGCAGGTGGCCGGTGCCGACGATCTGATCGCGGTGGCGGCGCTCGTCGCCACGGCGGTTGGCATCGGTCCCGTCCTCCTGGCGGCCGTCTGGGCCGTGCTGGCCATAACCGCGCCCGCTGTGCTGGCCGCGCAGGGCCGTGCGCTCCTGACCGCCTCCATCCTGTGGCTCGGCAGCGGCACCGTGGCGACGCTCATGCTCGGTGTGGTGCTCAGCGGGACGCTGATCGCGCCGCTCGAGACGGTGATGGGCGCAGGGGCGGCGGGTATAGTGATTTTCATCCGCTCGCGGCGGCCAGCCATGGCTTCCGCAGCGCCCGCGACCGGCAACTGAGGGAAGTGCAATGGGGTTTCTGCGACGGATCGAGAGCAAGCTGGAGGGCGTCTTCGAGGGTGGCATCGGCCGCACCTTCAAGTCGAACGTCCAGCCCGTCGAGTTGGCACGCAAGCTGGCCAAGGAGATGGATGACAACAAGGTCATCTCCGTCCAGACCGTCTACGTGCCGAACGCCTACACCGTCTACCTGGCGCCGGAGGATCGCGAGCAGTTCGTCGCCTACGAGGCGCGCCTGCGCACCGAGCTGGCCGGGTACCTGACCGAGCACGCGCGGCGCGAGGGCTACTCGCTGCCGAACCGTGCGCGCGTGATGATCGAGACGGCCGACGAGTTGGACGTCGGCACCTTCGGGATCGCCGCCGAGATGGAGGAGACGCCGCCGCCGATGGCCGCCGACGCGCCGCCGCCGGGCGTGCGCCTGCCCGAGGAGTTTGGTGGTGGCGAGGCCGCCGTTCCCGCGCCGCCCGCCGCCGCACCTGCACCGCCCGCCGCCGCACCCACACCGCCTGCCGCCGCTCCGGTGACGCCGCCCGTAGCGCCTGTAGCACCCGTGGTGCCGCTGACCGTCGACCCGTTCGCAAGCGCCGAGGCACCGGCCGCGCCAATCGTGGCCGTGCCCGATCCGGCTCCTGCCGCTCCTGCCGCTCCCGCCGAGCCCGTCCCCCCGCCGCCGGCACCGGCACCGGTCGCGCAGTGGGTGCTCGTCTGGCCGGGCGGCGTCGTGCCGATCCGCGATACCGCGCTCGTGATCGGCCGCAGCAAGGACTGCGACGTCCCCCTCGCAGACGGCAACGTCTCGCGCCGCCATGCGGAAATCGGTCGCAGCGCCGATGGCTTCGTGCTGCGCGACCTCGACTCGACGAACGGCACGACGGTCAACGGCCGCCGCGTGAAGAGCGCCCCGGTCGGCGAAGGCGATGAGATCACCCTCGGGACGAGCACGCTGCGGATCGAGCAACGGCCCGGCTGAGCCGTGGTCGACCAGGCGCTCCTCGTCCTGCGGATCGGTGTCCTGGTCCTGCTCTATGTGTTCGTGTGGCGGATCGCGCGCACGGCCGTCCGCGACGTACGCGGTGCGCAGGAGAGCATGATCATCCGTCCCGGTCAGGGCTTCGACCCGTTCGGCGAGGCGCCGACCGTGGCCGAGCCGCAGCCAGAGCCCGTTGCGCCCGGCCGCCTGCTCGTCGTCGCGAGCGACGTCCTGCCGGTCGGTGCCGCCATCGTGCTCGAGGAGGCCGAGGTGCTGATCGGCCGTGACCCCCACGCGGCGGCGATGCTCGAGGGCGACGGCTTCGTGTCGGCCC
>CAJCBN010000340.1 GCA_903960645.1 uncultured Actinomycetes bacterium
ATCGCAGCAATCGCCGTGGCGGCGAGAACGGTTGCTCGTAGTTTTCGCGGGACACGCATGGACGACCCTCCAGTGCCTAGGTCCGCGTATCAGGCCAGCCTTCTCGTAGATGCGCAAGCGGGTTCACCGAACGGATTCCAAGCTTGCGCAAACCGTTCTCTTTGGGGAGAACATCTGGTATCGAGACGCGATAAGGCGAACGATTGCTCGCCTCTGAGGTCCGTCAGCGAACGGGCAGTGCCGAAGGCGCGACGCGCTCCGCGACGATCTCGATCACCGTCGGGCCATCCGCGGCGAACGCCTCGCCGATGATGCCTGGCAGTGCGTCGAGCGAGTCGGCACGGACGGCACGGCAGCCGAAGCCCTCGGCGATCTTGAGGAAGTCGCGCGCCGACGTATCGACGGCAACCGGCGGCACGTCCGCGCGGATCATCGAGTCCTTGATCTCGCCGTAGCCGTGGTTCTGCCAGATCACGATCGCGAGCGGCAGGCCGAGGTCGACGGCGGTGGCGAGCTCCTGGATGGTGAAGAGGAAGCCACCGTCGCCGGACAGCGATAGGACCGGGCGCTCCGGAGCGCCGAGCTTGGCGCCGATCGCCATCGGCAGGGCCGGGCCGAGCGTGCCGAAGCCGCCGTAGGGCAGGTACGCGTTGGGCCGCACGCCACGCCACATATGCGCCGCGGCGTACACCGGCTGCGTGGAGTCGACCGCGATGATGCCGTCCTCGGGCAACGCGGCCTCGAGCGCGGCGATCACCGGCTGGAACTCCTCGCATCCCGGCCACCAGTGGTTGCCCTCGCGCAGCGCCGCAGCGCGCGCGTCGCCACTGCCCTGCACACCGCGCTCGGCGAGCAGGGCCTCGATGGCGCTCATCGTCTTGGCCGCCTCGCCGTGGATGCCCAGCGTGGCGGGGCAGCGCTTGGCGAGCTGCTCGGGGTCGATATCGATGCGGATCAGCGCGCCCTGGAAGACGGGCGGTGCGAGCGTGGCCGTGTAGAAGTAGTCCGTCTCGGAGAACTCCGTGCCGACGGCGACCACGACGTCGGCCTGCTCCAACTCCTCGAAGATCGGCGAGATCGTCGTGGTCGTGCCGACCGACAACGGGTGGGAGTCGGGGACGATGCCCTTGCCGGCGATCGTCATCGTGACGGGCGCGCCAACGCGCTCAGCAAGGGCGATCGCCTCGGCCTGTGCGTGGCAGGCACCGCCACCGAGCAGGATCATCGGGCGCTTGGCGTCGGCTAGCAGCGAGGCTGCCTGCTCGACCAGCGTGTGCTCGGGCTGCGGGGAGACGGCACGCTCGGGCAGGCGCTGATCGCCCGCGGCCGGCTGCGACAGCACGTCGATCGGCACGCTGATGTGCACGGGCCGCGGGCGCTGCGACGTGAAGATCTCCCACGCCTGCGCAAAGGCCTCGGGCAGCTCAGCCGGATCGCGGACGTCGATCGAGACCTCGCAGATCGTCGACATGAAGGCGGGCTGATCGGGCAGATCGTGCAGCGGACCATGGCCCTGCTCGGCATCCGGAGTGGCGGTGCCACTCGACAGGATCAGCATCGGCAGCGAGTCGTGATGCGCCGTGGCAACCGCGGTCGCCACGTTGGTGAGACCCGCACCCGTGATCAGGATGCAGACACCAGGCTTGCCCGTGGCGCGCGTGTAGCCGATCGCCATGTAGCCGGCGCCCTGCTCATGGCGTGGGGTCACGTGGTTGATGGGCGAGTCCGCGAGGCCGCGGTAGTACTCCAGCGTGTGCACGCCGGGGATCCCGAACGCCGTATCAACCTCGTACTGCTCGAGC
>CAJCBN010000341.1 GCA_903960645.1 uncultured Actinomycetes bacterium
CGTCCGACAGGCGAATGCCCTCGCTGTAGGCCGCTGTCATGGCCGAGCCGAGCTGAGCACTCTGGAACGTGGACCACGCCGTGAGGATCGCCGCGACGCCGAGCAGGATCGCGAGCAAAATCTCCGTGCGATCGAGCCGTGTCTGCTGGCGCGTTTCCTCCGCCTTGGCAGCATCAGCCGTCACCCCAGCAGTGTTTTCATCCAGCGCCATGACGGCCTCTCTCTCCAACGGGAATCAACGGACAGAACCAAGGTAGCACCGCGGATCTCGCCACGCCACGCCGCGAACCGGGTTCCGGGGCTATCCCCGCGTTCCGCTAGAGCGTCAGTCGCCGGACGGAGCGGCTGCGCCTGCCCCGTCCTGCTTCGCACGACGGCCGAGGATCAGGATCATCAGACGATTCGCGGCGAGCGCCAGCAGCAGCACGGCGAGGACGAGGATGAAGAGGTCGACGATCAGGTTCCACTTGAAGAGGATCAGCAGGGCGACGACCAGGAGGGCCACGAACTGCAGGACCTTGCCCCACGTCGAGTCGGCCGGCGTGACCGCACGGCGGCCCCAGACCTTGACGACGCCGATGACATCCATGACCTCGAGCTTGCGACCCCCAGCGGCGGCGGCCACGTCGGAATCGAGCGCCTTGTCGGCGGCTCCGGCGGCGAGCGGCGCGGTCCAGCGCAGCGACCAGACGATCACGGCGGCGATCACACCGGCGATCGCGATCGACCGGGAGATGTTGATGAGGTCGCCGAAGAGCCCCGCGAAGATGCCCTGCGCGGCCTGATTCAGCACGAAGTCGTTGGCCGTGACCGAGTCGAGGCCCCAGTTGACGAGGTTGAGCACGATCGCGAGTGTGATACCCGTGACGCCGAAGGCGATGCAGCCGGCGATCACGCCCCGTCGGCGGCTCGGTGCGATCAACGCAGCGACGGCGAGCAGCACGAGTCCGAGCAGCACGATCACGTAGGAGACCGGCCCGAGGTCGGCACCGAGCTGGATCAGGCGGAAGGCCGCTCCGAGGTCCGAGATCTTGGCCAGCTCCGTGGAGGCCGCGGCCCCGACCTTCGCAGCGATCTCCGCGTCATACGGCTTGATCGTCTGCTCGAGTAGCTGCGGCAGTCCCTCGACCTTGAAGACGAGACTGGCGGTCTCCGGGTTCAGCAGCGCCTGGTGGAGCCTGCCGACCGCGGCGACGATGATCGTCGTGAAGGCCGGCTCGCCGACGACGGTCTCGGCGGCTGACTGGATGATCGGGCGCGCGATGACGGCCTTGGGGACCTCCTTGATGACCACGTTGGTCAACTCGGTGGCGAGCGCGGTCTGCGTGGCCGGCTCCTGCAGGACGGCCGTGATGCGCTCCGTGAAGACCTGCTGGTTGTAGAGCGTGCGGTGCAGGTAGATGCCGAGGACACCGAGCAGCAGGAAGAGCCACGCGATAATCAGGATCACGACGACGCCGGCCCACGCGCCCTTCGAGCCCCGCTTCGTCTCCTCGACTGCAGCCATCGGCCGGACGGTACCAGAATCGCCGTGCACAGTCGTTGCAGGATCAGCCCGCAGACATCCCTTGGCCCCGCCCGCCCCCGCGAAGCAGGCGCCTGACCGGTCTGCCTAGCTGGCCTTGAAGGCGCCGAACTTGCCGCCCGAGACCTGCTGCACCAGCACCGGCGAGATGCCGTTGCGGTTCACGTCGAACGAAAAGTTGCCGAGCAGCGTCTTGACGTTCTTGGTGCCGGTGATCGCCGCAAGCTGCGTGGCCATCGAGTCCTGCGTGGCGGACTTGCCGTTCTTGGCCGCCGTGGCCAGCACGTAGGTGTACGCGTAGGCGGCTGCGGCGAAGGCGTCGGGCGAGCTCTTATACGCCTTCTTGAAGGCCTTGATGAAGGCCTTGTTGGCCGGCGTCTGGTTCCACGCGGCCCACGACGTGCCGACGATCAGACCGTTGGCAGCCGGGCCGGCGCTCTTCACGATGGCGTTGGAGTTGAGCCCGTTCGACCCGATGATCGCCTTCTTGTAGCCCGCGTTGCGCAGCGCCTGCAGCAGCGGCACACCCTCGGGGGCGAGCGCGCTGAGCGCAACGAGGTCGGGGTCGTTGGCCTTGACGTCGGCGGCAATCGCCGCGTAGTCGGTCGTGCCGGCCGGGACGATGACCGTCTTCTTGACGGTCACGCCGTTGGCGGTCAGCGCCGTGGCGAGCTGCGGCCCGGAGCTGGCGGCGAAGGCGTCACTGCCCTGGATGACGACGGCGGTCTTCGGCAGCAGCGTGGAGGTGGCGACCGCCTTGACGACCTGCGGCAGCACGTAGTCCTCGGTCAGCGCCGGCCGGAAGATGAACGTGCCGATCTCGGTGATACCGGGCTGCGTGTTCGAGATGCCGAGCACCGGGATCCTCGCGGCCTGCGCGAAGGGATCCACGTCGAGCGCGACCGACGACAGCGTCGGGCCGACGATCGTCGAGACGCCGTCGCGGAAGAACACGCCGTAGGCGGCAGCAGCGCCGGCTGTGGTGCTGAAGTCGTCGATCGTCTTGACCTTGACCTTGACGCCCGTGATGGCACCGGCGTTGATCTCCTTGGCGGCCATGTCGATGCCCTTGCGGGAGCTGATGCCGTAGACGGCTGCCTCACCCGTCAGAGACAGGGCAGCGCCGACGTTGACGGTGACGGCCGCGGCCGAGGCGGTCGGAATCGCGACCGCGAGGGCGGCGATGGCGATCAGCAGGGCGAGGGGGCGGGAGATCAGACGAGGCGCGGACATGGGCGCAGCCTACGGCACTTTCGACTGGTTTGGCGAACCTCCGCGGCTCAGCGCCGGGCGCCGACCAGCAGCGTCGCGCCGATTGCACCGCCGAGATCGCCGAGTGCAGCGGTCGTGACCGGCGGCGCCTTGGCCGGCTGGAACAGGTACGGCGCCATCGCCGCACCGATGCGATCGGCCATTGGCTGTCCAAAGCGGGTGCCGAGTCCGCCGCCGAGGATGATGGCATCGACGTCGAGGATGTTGACGACGTTCGCCGCCGCGGCCGCGATCGCGTCAACGGCCTCGCCGATGAGCTCTACTGCGAGGTCGTCGCCCGCCTCGAGCGCCTTCTGCCACACGCGCGAGGAGAGGCGCTCCTTGCCCGCCTCCCGCATCAGGTCGAAGAGCACGGTGCTGCGTCCCGCCGCTGCGGCCGCACGCGCCCGCGTCTCCATGTTGCGGCGTCCGGCGTAGGCCTCCATCGTGCCGACCAGCCCGCTGGGCTCGGCCAGGCCGCCGCGCTGGATGACGGTGTGCCCGAGCTCGCCCGCCGCGCCGCGTCCGCGCCACAGCCGCCGGTTGAGCACGATGCCGCTGCCAACGCCGGTCCCCCACCAGATGCCCACGAAGCTGTCGAGCTTGCGGCCGGCGCCAAGCTCGAGCTCGCCGAGCACGGCGACGCCGACGTCATTGCCGAGCCGCACCTTCGCTCCGCAGGCAGCGCCCACGCGCTCGGCCAGCGGGTAGGCCTCCTCGAAGCCGGCGAGATTCGGCGCGTGCAGGAGGATGCCGCGCGCCGCATTGACGGCGCCGGGCGCGCCGATGCCAATGCCCTTGAGGTCCTTGGGCGAGCAGCCGGCATCCGTGCACGCACCGGCGACCGCGGCGATGATCGCCCCGACGACGCTCTCCGGACCGTTCTCGGTCGGCGTCGCGGCGCGGCACTGCCCGCGGACCTTGCGATCGCCGTTGACGATCACGACCTCGATCTTGGTGCCGCCGAGGTCTACTCCGCAGATGCGTTCGCTCATGGTCGGCGAGCCTACCACGTTGCGAAATGGCGACGGCGTCCCGCCACGGCGGGCGGCTGGCGTAGACTCGCCTCTATGAGTACTCCCCAGTGGCATGAGGATTGGTTCCCCGAGCTCCGGGCCGAGCGGCCCTGGGTGATGGAGGAGATGATCGACGCCGAGCCGCCGCTCGCCGCGCGCATCGCGTCGAACAAGAAGCTCGCGCAGACGGCTGCGCGCATCGCGAAGCAGGTGACCGCGGCACATGCCGCCGGCACGTCGATCAGCGTGGTCGGCTGCGGCACGAGCGAGCACGCCGCGCGCGCAGTCGCCATGGAGCTCGACGAGGCCCTCGGCCATCGCGGCGTGCGCGTTGCGGGCCGACAGGCGCTCGAGGCGGCGATCGACACCGCACCGGCCGGGCTCACGATCGGCATCTCGCACGACAACGGCACGCGCGCCACCCTGCTCGCCTTGAAGGCCGCTCGCGAGGCCGGTCAGGCCACCGCGCTGATCACCGGCAACAGCGAGGGCTCCTGCTCGGCGTTCGCCGACATCGTGCTCGTCACGCCGGAGAAGGACAAGAGCTGGTGCCACACGGTCGGCTACCTGTCGCCGATGGTCGCCGGCGCGGTCATCGCCGGCCACGTGGCGGGCAAGGAGCTCGACGCGGCGGCCCTCGAGCTGCACCTCGACGAGTGTCGCGCCCTCAAGCAGCAGGCCAGCGAGATCGCGCGCGGCTTCCGCGGCATCGACCGGCTGATCGTGGTGGGCGGCGGCTACGACCGCATCACCGCCGACGAGCTGGTGCTGAAGGTCGAGGAGGGCCTACACCTCCCCTCCTCCGCCCGGGACCTCGAGACGTTCACCCACGGGCATCTGCCCGCCTGCGACGAGCGCTCCGGCCTGGTCATCGTCGCGACGGAGCACCGCGGCCGCGCTCGCCGCACCGATCGCGGTCGGCTGCTGCTGCGCGCCGCCCGCCACATCGGCATGCCCTGCGCCGCGATCCTCGTTCCCGCCGTCGAGGGCAGCTGGGGCCGCGAGCTCACGAACGCCGGACGCATCCTGCTGCCCCACGCCGCGAAGCTCACGCCCACGACGAGTGCGCTGACCGCCTCGGCGATGGCGCTGCAGCTGCTGACGCTCGAACTCGTCCACGACCGTGGGACGTATCCCGATCTGATTCGCCGCGAGGAGGCGCCGTGGCGTGAGGCCGCGGCCATCCTCGAAGGCACCGAGGAGTGGTGACGCATGTCCGCTGAGATGACCCCGGCCGCCAAGGAACTGGTGACCGCCGTGCAGCATCTGCGCGGCGCCGACCACGCGCTCCGGCAGTGCGTGACGCTGCTGCGTCAGACCGAGCAGGTGGTGCCCGCCTCCGTCGAGGATGCCCTCTCGCTGGTCGAGGACGCCATCAACTCGCTCGAGTCGTGACGCCCGAGCAGGCGGTCGCCCTCGCCTGCGCCGCGCTCGGCGCGGATCCCGCCACGGCGCAGGTCCTGCGCGCCGCCGATGCCGTGACCGTCCAGCTCGACGACGCCCGGGTGGCCCGCGTGATCCCGGATGCCGACGCCGACACCCGCCGGGCGCTGGCCGCGATCGGCGAGCTCGACGGTCACATCCTCGAGCCGCTCGGCGCTCCGGTCGAGCTGGAGACCGCGCTCGTGGTGCCGTACCCCCGGATCACGCCGAACGGCGAGGAGTACCGCGAGCTCGGCATCGCCGGTGCCTGCCTGGCCGGCCTGCACGCCCGGGGCCGTGCGGCGCTTCAGCGCGGCACGATCGACCTGCCCGTGTTCTCTCCGCAGGCGCACGCCGAGCGCTGGCTGGACCGCGCGCAGGCCGTCTTCACCGCCGACGAGCGGGCCCGCCTGCTCGACGCAATCGACACGGCGTGGCCGGAGGTCGCGGGGCCGCCCACGGTCATCCACGGCGATGCCCACCTCGGCAACTGGTGGCCGGCCCGCGCCGACTGGTGGGTGCTGATCGATCCGGAGTACCTCTCGATCGGGCCCGCCGTGTACGACCTCGCGCCACTCGAGGTCGTCGAGCGGCGCCTCGGCACGCCGCCGTCGCGCTTCCCGTCCTTCCTGCAGGGCTACGAGTCCGCCGACGGCGCCGTCGATCGGCGCGCGCTGGCCTCAGCCATCCACGTCCGCGAGCTGCTGTCCGTCGCGTGGCTGGCCGCGCGGTCGGGCGACGACTCCGAGCTGGCGCTGCGTACGCGCCGGCGCCTCACCGACGCGCTCGAGCGTCGCGAGGGCTCATGGCTCGCGTAACCGCACTCGAGCGCGGACGCGCCCCCATCGACATCCCAGGGACGCTGGCGTGGCTCGGCCAGCGCACCATCGTCGGCATCGACACGTGGGACGGCACGGTCTACACGCGCACGGCCGCCCTCGGGCGCAGCCGCGGGCGCATCTCGCTGCGCGCCACCGGCCGCACGGGTGTCGAGGTAGCGGCCTGGAGCGAGCGCGCGCTCGCCGAGGCCCGGCCGCGCGTGCGCCACCTGCTCGGGCTCGACGACGATCCACGCCCGTGGCTGGCGGCGTTCGCCGACGATCCCGTGCTCGGCCCGCGCGCTGCGGAGCACCCCGGCCTGCGCATGCCGGGCGCGTGGGACGCGTGGGAGATGTGCGCCCGCGCCGTGCTCGGCCAGCTCGTCTCCGTCGCCGCCGCGCGGACGCTGACGATGCGTCTGGCCGAGCGGCACGGGCTGCGCCTGCCCGACGGCGGCGTGGTCTTCCCGACCGCCGCGGCCGTCGCCGAAGGTGACCTCGACGGCCTCGGCCTGCCGGGCGCGCGCCGTGATGCCCTGCGCGCGCTCGCCGAGCTGGTAGCCCGCGACGGCGTCGACCTCGCCCCCGGGGCGGACCCCGAGGCGGCGCAGGACGCGCTCGTCGCGCTCAAGGGCATCGGGCCCTGGACGGCGATGTACGTGCGCATGCGGGCGATCCGCGATCTCGACGCCTTTCCCGCCGCCGACCTCGGCGTGCTGGTCGCGCTCGCCGACGCGCAGGGCCGACGACCCACCGCTGCGGAGGCCCGCCGTCGCGGCGAGGCCTGGCGCCCGTACCGCGGCGTGGCGACGATGCACCTCTGGGGTCTCGCCTAGGGGTTCGACGAGAGGGATGCGACGAAGGGGTCAGACCCTTTCGTCGCATAGACCGCAGCCCACACACGGGCTGAAGCAGGCGCGTTGGCGGTAATGCGACGAAAGGGTCTGGGTGGTTTCAGTCGGTCGTCGCAACACTTCTGATTGAGGAGGTGTGTGATGGTCGAGGTGCTGGAGCGGGTGCCGGCGGTGTTGCCGGTACCGATGGTTGCGAGTCGCGCGTTTTGGGCTGAGGTTGCTGCGGGGCGGTCGAGTGAGGCTGCGGCGCGGGCGGTTGGCGTGTCGGGGTCGCTGGGGGCGCGGTGGTTTCGGGAGCGTGGCGGGGTGCTGCCACGTGGTGGTAAGGCGTTCGAGGTGCGGGGTCGCTACTTGTCGTTTGGCGAGCGTGAGGAGATCA
>CAJCBN010000342.1 GCA_903960645.1 uncultured Actinomycetes bacterium
CGGGTGCCTGGGTCCTGAAGTAGGCCGCGCCAAGCGGCGGCCTCGCTCGCGGCTGGACAGGATGGGCCCGGGCCCACCGTGTCATGGCCCGTTTCCCTGCACTGGAGCCAAATGACGAGATCGGCGTGTGCGAGATCCGCATGATTGCGCGGGTTTTGCGGTCGCGCAAGTGGACAAACTGGGCCCGGGCCCAATTTGTCCACGCGCCGGAACGCCAATCGAGATTCGCCGCTGGGCGACGCCGGCCTCAGCGCGGGTCGTCGATGAGCACGACGCGCAGACCCCACGCCTCGCCCGCCTCGAACAGGGCGTCGGCGTCGACCTCGTCCGCCCAGCCGAGCACGTGCGGCTCGGGGCGGTCGGCGGTGGAGCCCAGCACGGCGCGGCGCTGGGGGACGGCGACGGGCTCCGGGCCCTGAAGCAGCCGTTCGCGTGCCTCTTCGGCGGCCTCGACGGCCGGTCCCTCTGCGTAGCCCTTGCCCATCTGCCGATCCTACTGGGCGGCGGCGCGCTTCGCGGCCTTCGCCGCGCGCTTGCCCGCCTGGTACGCGGCGAGCTCGTCAGCGGTGCGGACCTCGCCGAGTGTGGGATAGGTCGGCAGCAGGGTGGCGAGGCCGGGCAGCTCGACGCCGTACTGGCGGGCCAGCAGGACGAGCAGCGAGGTCACCTTCAACGGGCCAATCCCCGGCAGCGCACCGAGCCGTGCCGCCAGGTCTTCGCCGCTGGACGCCTCGGTCCAGAGGCGGGAGCCGTCCCCGCCGTACTGATCGACGAGCACCTGGCACAGGTCCTGGATGCGCGCCGCCATCGTGCCGGGGAAGCGATGCACCGCCGGCCGCTCGCGGCAGACGGCGAGGAAGGCATCCGCATCCATCGTGGCGATCCGTGCCGGATCGAGGTGGCCGAGGCGCTCCCGCAGCACGGCAGGGCCGACGAAGGCCTTCTGCACCGTCACCTGCTGGTCAAGCACGAAGCCGATCAGCAGCGCATTCGGATCCGCTGCGAGCAGGCGGTCGGCCGCCTCGTCGCCGGTCCAGGGGAGCAGGGCCGGTGCGGCCATGCGCTACTTGCTCGCGATGCGCCTCTCGATGGATGCGTCGATGCGCGTGGCAGTCGCCTCATCATCGAGCTTGAGCGCAGCGGCGAGCTCGCGGGCGTAGGCCTTGCGAACCTTCTCCATCAGCGTGCGCTGGCCGTCGTTGAGCTTGCGGGTCTCGGCGGTATCGACCAGGGACGCGAGCACCTCGACCATCGCCTCAAGTTCGCCCTCAGCGAAGCGGTCCTTGAGCAGACGACCGTCGCGGTTCCACGGGATCGCCTCCTCGTAGTCGGTCGCGAGCGCCTCGAGCGAGCGCTCGGCGGCGGCCTTCGTCGTGACGAGGCGCAGGCCGCGCTCGACCGCGCGATCAAGCGGTACGGTGACGTTCATCTTCGAATCGAGCACGAACAGGTTCACCACGGTCATCTTCTCGCCCAGCATGACGCGCTCGCTGATGCCCTCAACCCGCGCGAAACCCTCGGGTCCGAAGACCACCGTCTTGCCCTTCTCGAACTGTGCCACCTTCGCCATGTCGGCTCCTGATTCGACGAACAGACCCTAAGGATACGCGAGGAGGCGATTTCGCCCGCCGGGTACCGAGTCGGGTACGCTACTCGGGTCGCATTCGCGACGACCACTGACTCCATGAGGTTCCCGATGCTTCGCCGCCTGCTCCCCATTGCTTTCCTGGCTCTGCTGCTGATCCCGTCGGCGGCGTTCGCCAATTCGGGTATGGGGCCGAAGGAGTACGTCACCGAGCTCTTCATCGGGCTGATCATCGGCGTCATCGCGATCTTCGCGATCATCGCGGGCTTCGAGGCGCGTAACGCGCGCCGCAAGTCCTCGCACTGAGCTCAGGTCGCGGCCCCGCGCCGCAGGATCCGCACGTCACCCGTGCGGCGCGTGATGCCGTCGGCATCCATCCGCTCGAGCAACGCCTGCACGACCTTGCGGGATGAGCCGGTCGCGTCCCGGACCTGGGCGAGCGTCACCTCGCCGTCGCGCTCGCAGAGGGCGCGCACCAGGTGGACGGCCTCCGCGTAGGCGGCACCGCTGACGGCGATGCCATCGGGCAGGCGCGCGATGCGGCCGTCGCGGTCGAGTTGGGCGAGCACGGCCCACGCGTCATCGGCGGGCAGCGGCAGCTGCTCGACGAGGTCGGCCTGCCGGTGCGTCGCGAAGGGCTCCCGGGCGAGCTGCGTGAGGATCGGCTCGGCGACTTCGAGCTCC
>CAJCBN010000343.1 GCA_903960645.1 uncultured Actinomycetes bacterium
CAGCCGGAGCCGGCCAGGTAGCCGCGCACGACGCACTCGATCGGCAGCATCGTCAGCTTCTCGCAGAGCATGGCGCGGCCGCGTAGCTCGGGCGCGCCTGCCTCGTCGGGCAGCTCGCCTGGCCAGGCACCGCGCAGGTGGTTGGGGACGATGCCCCGCGTGCGGTCGAGCCAGAACAGCGTCATGCCCGTGAGCACGCGTCCCTTATCGGGAATCGGGTTGGGCATGATCACGTCGAAGGCGCTGATGCGGTCGCTCGCCACGAGCAGGAGCCCGTCGGAGCCGAGGTCGTAGATCTCGCGGACCTTGCCACGGCCGATCAGGTACTTCTCCAGACCGGCGCTCACTGGGCGAGCCGCCCGAACGGGATCTCGGTGCTGGCGAGCACCTCGTCGAGCGAGAACGCGGTGTCGATGACGGCGGCGTCGAGCTGCTGGGCGTCGGGGTCGGCGAGCACGAGGTCGCGCAGGTGCTCGCCCGTCTCCCACGCCTGCATGGCGTTGCGCTGCACGACCACGTAGGCGTCCTCGCGCGACAGCCCGGCCTCGACGAGCGCGAGCAGGACGCGGCCGGAGAACGGCAGGCCCTGCGAGGCGTCGAGGTTCTGGCGCATGCGCTCGCTGCGTACGACGAGGCCCTCGATGACCCACGTGAACTTGGCCAACATGTAGTCGAGCAGGATCGACGAGTCGGCGAGCACAACGCGCTCGGCCGACGAGTGCGAGATGTCGCGCTCGTGCCAGAGCGGCATGTCCTCAAAGCCGACGACGGCGTTGCCGCGCAGCACGCGGGCCAGGCCGGAGATGCGCTCGCACGTGATCGGGTTCTTCTTGTGCGGCATCGCCGACGAGCCCTTCTGGCCCTTGCCGAACGGTTCCTCGGTCTCGCGCACCTCACTGCGCTGCAGGTGCCGGAGCTCGGTGGCGAAGCGGTCGAGCGAGCCGCCGGCGATCGCGATCGCGCTGAGGTACGCGGCGTGGCGATCGCGGCAGACGACCTGCGTGGAGGCGGGCTCAACGCCAAGGCCGAGCGCGGCGAGCACCTGGTCCTCGACCTGCGGATCGATGTTGCCGTACGCGCCGACGGCACCCGACAGCTTGCCGACGGCGACGCCGTCGACGGCCTGTGCCAGCCGCGCGTGGGCGCGCTCGAGCTCGAACACCCAGCCGAGCAGTTTGAGCCCGAACGTGGTCGGCTCGGCGTGTACGCCGTGCGTGCGACCCATGCACGGGGTGGCGCGGTGCTCGAGCGCGCGGACGAGCACGGCGGCGCGCGCCTCCTCCAGACCTTGCAGCAGGATCGCGCCGGCATCGCGCAGTTGCAGCGCCAGCCCGGTGTCGACGACATCGCTCGAGGTGAGGCCGTAGTGGAACCAGCGCGCCGGCGGCCCGACCTGCTCGGCGATCGTCTCGGTGAAGGCGATCACGTCGTGGTGCGTGCGCTCCTCGATCTCCTTGGCGCGCGCGACGTCGACACGGGCGTCCTTGCGGATCGCCGCGGCATCCTCGGC
>CAJCBN010000344.1 GCA_903960645.1 uncultured Actinomycetes bacterium
ACGCGGTAGTCGATGAACAGCTGCCGCTCACCGGTCATCGCGCGCTCGGCGTCCTGACTACCGGTGTTCGCGTCGTTGAGTGCCTGCGTAGAGAGCGTGAAGTACTCGATCGCGTGGCCGCCAAGGACGTTGGCGTGCCAAGCCGTCACGCCGGCGAAGACGGCGGCGCTGCCAAGGACCAGTGCGATGACCAGGGACAGCCAGAGCGGGCCGTGATGCTGGGCGTGGGCGTGCCCGCCGCCATGGCCTCCGGTCATAGGTTTCTCATCCTGCCCACGAACTGCAGGATACCCCTAGTCGACTAGTCGCCGAGCTCCGAGCGTCGGCGCGTCACAAACGCGTCGAGCTCGTCGCGCACGGCGCCGTCCAGCGAGGGCGGCTCGTAGTCGGCCAGCAGGCCCTCGTAGATCCCGGTGGCGCGGGCCGCGGCGTCGAGCGCGCCGTCCTTGGTCCAGCGTTGGAAGTTGTCGGTCGTCGCGAGCAGCGGCCGGTGGAAGCAGTCGCGAAAGCGCTCCATCGTGTGGGCGGCGCCGAGGAAGTGTCCACCGTGGCGCACCTCGTCGTGGGCGCCGAAGGCCAAGGCCGCCTCGTCGATGTCGATCGGCGTGAACTCGGCACAGAGCGTGCGCACGATGTCCAGGTCGACGATCAGCTTCTCGAAGCCGGCGACGAGGCCGCCCTCCAGCCAGCCGCCCGTATGCATCACCCAGTTGGCGCCGGCGAGAAACGCGGCCTGCATGGTGTTCATGCCCTCGTAGGCGGCCTGCGCATCGGGGACCGGGCTCGTCGTCAGCGCGCCGCCGCCGGCGCGCCACGGCAGGTTGTAGCGCCGCGCCAGCTGACCGGAGGCAAGCAGGCCGAAGTGCGACTCGGGGCCGCCGAATGCGGGCGAGCCGTTCTTGAGGTCGGTCGTCGAGAGGAACGAGCCGAGCACGGCGGGACAGCCCGGCGAGATCGCCTGCATCAGCGCGATGCCGGTCAGCCCCTCGGCGAACTGCTGCGCGAGCGCCGCCACCGTGCTGGCCGGCGCCATCGCGCCCATCAGCAGGAACGGCACGACCAGTACGGGCTGGCGGGCGCGGGCGTAGATCATCAGCGCGTCCAGCATGCGCTCGTCGTAGACCAGCGGCGAGTTGACGTTGATGTTCGTATAGATGCAGGCCTCAGAATCGAGGCGGTTCCCGAACACGATGCGCGCCATCGCCAGCGCATCCTCGGCGGCGGCGACGCTGATCGAATGGCCGCCGGCGGGCTTGTCCGTCAGCGTGAAGATGCTGCGCACCGCGTCGAGGTGGCGCGAGTCGAGCGGGACGTCGTTGGGCTCGACGGGCCAGCCGCCCGCCAGATCGAAATCGTCGAGGTGCTGCGCCAGCCGGCAGAAGTCATCGAAATCGGCCAACACGGCCTCGCGGCGCTCCAGGCCGCGGCGGACGAACGGCGGCCCCTGCACCGGGACGAAGACCATGGTGTCGCCGCCGACGCGAATGTCCCGCGCCCCGTTGCGCGCATGCAGCGTGAACTCGCTCGGCGCCTTGGCCACCATCTCAAGCACCCATTCCGGGTCGAAGAAGACGACGTCGCCCTCGACCCGCTGTCCGGCTTCGGCGAGCACGCGGAGCGCCTCCGGGTGGTCGAAGCGGACGCCGAGTTCCGACACCAGCCGCATCCAGCCGCGCTCGATCGTGGCGAGGCCGTCGGGCGAGACCGGCTCGAGGCGTGGGTAGCGGTTGGTGAACATCCGCCTGCAGCATAGGCTCGTCACGACTGACCGTACGATGCTGCCATGACCGAGCCGAGTCTGCCCGCCGACGAGGTCGCCCGCCTGTACCGACGTGGCGGGGAATTACTGCCGCTCGCCTCGCTCACCCACGACGGTGGCGAGCAGCCGGCGGCATGGCGCGAGGCCCTCGATGAGCTCGCCGATCGCCTTGGAGGCTCGTACCCCTTCGCGGATCCGGAGTACCTCGGCCAGATGCTCAAGCCGCCGCATCCGGTGGCGTGGGCGGGCTACGCGATGGCAATGCTGCTCAACGCGAACAACCACGCGTTCGACGGCGGGCCGGCGACGGCGCACCTCGAGCGTGAGGCGGTCGACCAGATCGCAGCGATGCTGCATCAGGAGGAGCACCTCTCCCACCTCACCTCGTCGGGCACGATCGCGAACCTTGAGGCGCTCTGGGTGGCACGTAGCCTCCATCCGGACAAGGTTGTGCTGTCGGGTGCGCAGGCGCACTACACCCACGCGCGTATCTCTGAAGTCGTCGGTGCGCGGCACGAGACCGTGCCCGCGACAGGTCACGGCACGCTCGACCTCGCTGCGCTGGAGGAGCGCCTCCAGGCCGGTGGCGTCGGCACGGTCGTGGCGACGCTCGGGTCCACCGGGCTCGGGATGGTCGATCGCGTTGATCGCATCGCCGACCTCTGCGAGCGGTACGGCGCGCGTCTGCATGTCGATGCGGCGTACGGCGGATTCTTCGCGCTGCTGGCCGACGGCGGGGAGCCCGGCGTGGCCTGCGAGCCCTTCGACGCGCTGGCTCGTGCCGACTCGATCGCCATCGACCCGCATAAGCACGGTCTGCAGCCGTACGGCTGCGGCTGCATCGTCTTCCGCGACCCGGGCGTCGGCCACCTGTACAAGCACGACTCGCCGTACACCTACTTCACCAGCGATGCGATCCACCCCGGCGAGATCAGCCTGGAGTGCTCGCGCTCGGGTGCCGCGGCCGCCGCCCTCTGGGCCACGCTGCGTGTGCTGCCGCTCACGCGCGACGGTCTCGGCACTCACCTGGCCGGCGCCCGTGCCGCTGCACTCGTCTTGGCCGAGCGGATTCGCAACCTCGAGGGCTGGACGCTCGTGCTCGATCCCGACCTCGACGTCGTCTGCTGGCACGCCAACGGAAC
>CAJCBN010000345.1 GCA_903960645.1 uncultured Actinomycetes bacterium
ACCGGTCTGCTCGACGTCCGCCGGGTGATGGGAGTCTGACGTGGACGACGAGCTCTACCGCGAGAACCTGCTCGACCACTACCGCCATCCGCGCAATCACGGCACGCTCGAGCACCCCGACTGCGAGGCGGAGGGCAAGAACCCGCTCTGCGGCGATGAGGTCGAGCTCGACGTGGCCGTCGTCGACGGGCGCATCAGCGCGATCCGCTTCGTCGGCAACGGCTGTGCCGTCTCGCAGGCGGCGATGTCGATGCTGACGGAGCTCGTGGAGGGACTGCCCGTCGACGAGGCCGCGGCCCTGCCCTCGCAGGCGATCATCGACGAGCTCGGCATTCCCCTGTCGGCGATGCGCGTCAAGTGCGCGGTGCTCGGTCTGGGCACGCTCAAGGTGGCGCTGCACCGCGGCGTCGGCACGCCGTTGCCGCCCGAGTGGGGCGCCGATGGAGACGAGCTCGTCTGGGGCTGAGTCGTGGCGCCGGAGCCGGCAAATGCGACAAAGGGGTCAGACCCTTTCGTCGCATTCCTTGCCCACTAGCGGGCGGGCACCTCACCCAGCAGACGGGCACCGCGGATCGCCAGCTCGAGGCGGAAGCGATCATCGGAGTGCTGGAGGTCCAGTGACGTCAACTTGGCGATGCGCGCCAGCCGGTAGCGCACGGTCCGCTCGTGGACGGCGAGTGCGCGCGCCGTGGCGGCGACGCTGAGGCCCTCCTGCAGCCACACGGCCGCCGTCTCGACGTACTGCGGCCCGCCGTTGCGGGTGGAGCGCAGGGGCGTCAGCGTCGCGTCGACGAGCTCTCGGAGCGTCGACTGATCCTGGGTGATCAGCGCCTCGGGCAGCACGTCGCCGTACGGCACGATCCCCTGCAGACCGAGCCGGCGGGCCATGCTCAGCGCCCGCTTGGCGTCGGCGTACGAGTTGCGGAGGCCGGGGATGCCGAGCCCGGGTCGGCCGAGGCCGGCGGTCTCGGGGCCGCGTGGCACGCGCCCGCTGATGATCGCGACGATGCGCCCGCGCTGCGGGACAGCCAGGGCGCCGGCGTCGTGCAAGCGCTCCAGGACCGTCTCGCTGACCTCGCCGACGAGCAGGACGCTGCGGCGGCCGCTGAGCTCCACGCCGAGCTGCGTCGCGAGCTCCTGCACCTGCTCCGGCGACTGGTCGGACAGCAGCGCCTCGACGAGTAGCCCGCGCCGACGCTCCTCGCGGCGGATCGCCTCGGCCTGGCCGTCCGCGTAGCCCGTGCAGAGCGCGGCCGCGCCGGCGCTGATCAGCCGCAGGTGCGCGGCTGCGTCGCTGCTCTCGGGGTGCGTTGCGCTACCCACGGCAAGCCAGGTTGTGACGACGGTGGCCAGCGGGATGCCCGCCTCGCGTGCGCGACCGGCGGCCGCGGCGAGGCGGGTTCGGGCCGGGGCGGGCAGGCGCTCGCCCGGACGGGACAGCACCTGCAGCCACAGATCGACGTCGAGCGCGACCGCCTTGGCATCGGGGATCTGCGCGAGGATCGACGCGCGCGCTGCGCTTGGCGGGTTCTCGGCCACGGCGGAACGTTACCGGTTTCCGGCAAGGTACGTCAGGCGCCGGCGACCTGCGCGCGGACCTGCGCCGCGTCGAAGCGCCAGCGGACGACGCCGCCGACCTCCGAGCGCCGCCCGCCCGCCTCGCGCAGGAACTGCGCCCACGGACCGGGGAAGCGCGCGTCGACGAGCACCCACGTCGTGCCGGTGAACGCGAGGTAGCGCAGCAGCTCCTGGCGCGGGTTGGCCGGCAACTCGTCGCGGTAGAAGCCGTAGACGACGGGGTAGGGCACGTACCCCGCAGGGACTGCCGCGGCGCTGTAGCCCCCCGCCATCCGGTAGCGCATGCGGTCGAGCGCCTGCCAGTACATGCCGTTGCCGCGGAAGGAGTACGGCAGGATCAGCACCACCGCGTCGTCGGGGATGTCCGCGGTGGCGGTGCCGTCGGTGATGCCCGACGGCGTCTGCAGGTCCGTGCGCCAGAGGTCGGCACGGGGCGTCGGCAGCAGGCAGGCCAGCGCGATCACGGCGATGCCGAGCCGCAGGAGGAACGCGCCGGGCCGGTCGCGCCTGCGGCGCGCCACGAACAGCGCGGCCAGCACGGCGATGCCGAGCCACGCGTATACGACGATCCGGGTCGGCAGGGCGAGGCGGATCAACGGCAGCCGACTCAGCAGGTCCCAGGGCATGAGCCAGTGCGCGACGCCGCCGTAGGTCAGCCGTGCGCCGAGCGCCAGCACGAGCGAGCAGGCGATGCCGATGACCACGACCCAGACCCAGCGCTCGCGCCGCCAGCGGATCAGCCCGCCGAGGGCCACGAGCAGCAGGAGCGGTCCGACGTAGCCGAGCTGCTCGGTCAGGTTGCCGGCGAAGCGGAGCGAGTCGGCCTGGAAGCGTGCGCCGCCGATCCAGGTGATCGCGGTCGGGACGAAGAGGTTATGGACGTCGAGGGGGTACAGCTCGGGGCGGATGCGCCGGTCGATCGGGTTGGGGTGGAGCAGGGCGGCGATCAGCAGCGGTGATACGAGCACGAGGGCCAGCGCGTAGCCGCCGGCGATCCACGGCAGCGCGCGCACGATTCGTCCGCGCAGATCGGCGGGCCCGAGCGCCAGCGCCGCCGCCAACGTCAGGCCGCCGACCAGTGTCGCCGTGGCCGCGACCTCGGTGAAGGTGAGGAACTGCATCGCGATCAACGCGGCGAGCGCCAGCAGCCCGCGCCGTGGCCGCAGCGACCCCTCGATCAGGCGGATGACGACCAGCACGATCAGGGGCAGGGCCCAGACCAGCGCGAGGTTGACGTGGTTGAGGGTCTGCCCCAGCAGGTACGACGAGAACCCGAAGGCCCAGCCGCCGACCAGCGCGGCCACGAGATCGCGGGTCAGGTGGCGGCAGAGCAGGTACGCCGACCACGCGGCCAGCGCGGGTGCGGCGATCGCCAGCAGGTTGTACGAGGCGAGCGGCCCCGCCAGCTCGGTCAGCGGTGCGAGCAGCAGCGCGGGGCCCGGGATCGTGGTCGCCCAGGCCAGGTTGAAGCCCATCGGCGCATCGATGCGGTCGGTCAGAAACGGCGCCTGGTTCCCGGCCAGCGTCTCCACCCAGTGAACGAGCGACCAGGCGAAGAAGCCCTGATCGGCGCCGAAGCTGCCGACCACGGCATCGTCGCGGTCGCGGAGCCAGAAGCGGCCGATCAGTACGGTCGACGCGGCTGCGTAGCCGAGCAGCACCCAGAGCGGCTCGAGGCGACGCATACCCGAGAGTCTATGAAAAAAGCAGAGAGCCGGGCGGTTTCCCGCCCGGCTCTCCGGGTCGAACGCTGGTATTACGCAAGCGCGCTGCGGCCTCTCAGCCGCTGCCCCAACGCGGGCTAGGCGATTCCCTGTCGGTCCAGGGGCGCACCCTTACGTGCGTCGACCTCCACTTGCCGTGCAGTTGCTATTCAGAACGGACCACCTCCCTTCCGCGGTGACGTGAAGGTATCACCCGGCGCTGGCGATCTCCACTCGGGATTTCCGTTACGGGAAGTTCTTCCAGTACGCACTCGGCGTGGGTCCGACCTGGCCCTGGTACTTCGAGCCCAGCGCGCCCGACCCGTACGGCCGCTCAGCCGGCTGGTCGAGGTTCATGAAGGACATCTGGCCGACCTTCATGTCGGGGTAGAGCGTGATCGGCAGGTTCGCGACGTTGGTGAGCTCGAGCGTGACGTGGCCGTCGAAGCCCGGGTCGATGAAGCCCGCGGTCGAGTGGACCTGCAGGCCGAGGCGCCCGAGCGAGCTCTTGCCCTCGAGCCGCGACACGATGTCGTCGCCGAGCGTGACGCGCTCGAGCGTGGCGCCCAGCACGAACTCGCCGGGGTGCAGGATGAACGGGCCGCCGTCGGTGATCTCGATCAGCTCGGTCAGCTCGGCCTGCTCCTGCTTCACGTCGATGTGGCCGTAGCGGCTGTTGCGGAACACGCGGAAGCGACGATCGCAGCGGACGTCGATCGACGCGGGCTGGATGAGCGCCTCGTCGAAGGGATCGAGGCGGATGCGACCGGCCTCGATCGCCGTGCGGATGCCGCGGTCGGACAGAACCATTGGGGCGCAGCATGGCAGGCGCGGGGGACGTGCGGGGCGGCGATGGGACGGGTACGCTGCGTGCGTGAGCACCCGGGTCATCGCGCGGCGCTACACGTTGGAGGTGCCGGAGGCCGCTCGGCCGGGCAGCACCGTCTGGCGGGGGCGCGACTCGACGAACGGTGCAGCCGTCGTCGTGACCCTGCTCGACGAGCACCCCGCGGCCGCCGCAACCCTCGCCGCCCTGGCCGCGATTCGTCATCCGGCGCTCCCCGTCGTGCTCGATCACGGCACCGACGGCATCACCCACTACGTCATCACCCCCCAGCGCTCGGGGCGGACCGTGCAGGCCCGGCTCGCGACTGAGGGGCCGCTCCCGGCCGAGGAGGCCGCCGAGTTCGCGGCGGAGGTGGCAGATGCACTGGCGGCCCTGCACGCCCGCGGGCTGGTGCAGGGACGGCTCGGGCTCGGGACGATCGTGCGGGACGAGGGCGGCCCGCTGCGACTCGAGGACTGCGCGACGGCGGCGCTCGCCCGCCCCGCCGACCAGCCCGATGACGACGTCCGCCAGCTCGCCGGGCTGCTCCGTGAGTTGCTCGGCCTCGCACCCGACGCCAACCCGCTCGAGGCTGCTGGCGTGCCGCCGCGGCTCGCGGGTCTCCTCCAGAGCCTGTCCTCCTTCACTCCGCCACCGGCCGCCGACGCGCGTGACGTCCTGCGGCGGCTCGCCCGCGAGCAGTCGTCCGCGGAGTGGGAGCCGTTCCCGGCCGCCGCCGCCACCGTCGCGGATCCGGCCGCGCCGGCGCCCGCCCGGCGCAACCGGGGCCTGAAACTCCTCGTCGGCCTGCTCGCCCTCGGCGTGCTCGTGCTCGGCGCGATCGTGGTCGCCGACGTCGTCGATCGCCGCGATGCCGACCGGCGCGCAGCGGCGGCAACCGCACTGCCGGGGCCGATCACGACCGTGCCACCGACCGGCGCCGATGACGGCGACTTCACCCTGCCCACCGTCGTGCCGACGGAGACCGTGGTCACCACGGTGGAGACGGCCGAGACCACGACGACGCCGGCGCCCGTCGGCCCGAGCCGCACGCCGAAGCCGCTGCGGATCGCCTCCATCACGCCGCTCGACCCGGCGGGCGACAACCGAGAGAACGACGCGCAGGCGCGCCTTGCGATCGACGGCTCGCCGCAGACCGGGTGGACGACGGAGCTCTACAAGCCGGGCGCGATCGAATCGAAGTACGGCATCGGCCTTCACCTCCGACTCGCAGTGCCGAGCCGCGTGCGGCGCGTCACCTTGGCCAGCGCCCCCGTCGGCGCCACGGTCGTGATCTACGGCATCCGCGGTCCGGTGCCGGCCCGCGCGCCGCGCGACTGGACGCTGCTGGCCGACGCCAAGGAGCTGGCTCGGCCGCTGACGGTGATCCCGATCCGCCGCACCGCGCCCCTGACCGACGTTCTGATCTGGATCACCGGTCTGCCGCCCGTCAAGGGTGGCCACGCGGTGACGTTCAAGGAGATCCGGCTGATCGGGGTGCCAACCGGCGCCTGAGTGCAGATCTGGATCCGGATCCAAATCTGCACAAAACCGGCATTTTTGGATCCGGATCCAGATTCGCACAAAACCGGCATTTTTGGATCCGGATCCAGATTCGCACCAGCCGAGCGGGGTCGGAGCGGGTGCCGGCGGCTAGCGCAGCAGCGCGTCGTTGCGCGCGTGGCGCTCGAGGGCGAGCTCGACGAGGCGCGTGAGCAGATCGGCGTAGGCGAGGCCGCTGGCCTCGAACATGCGGGCGTAGTAGCTCGTGGCCGTGAAGCCGGGGATGGCGTTGATCTCGTTGAGGACGAGGCGGCCGCCGGTGGTGAAGAAGAAGTCGACGCGCGCCATGCCGTGGCAGTCGCAGACGGCGAAGGCCTGCATGGCCGTTGCGCGCAGGCGCTCGGCGGCCTCGGCGGGGATGTCGGCGGGTGTGACCAGCGCCGAGCCACCGGCGGCGTACTTGGCCTCGTAGTCGTACCACTCGGCCTCGAAGGTGATCTCGCCGACGACGGAGGCGGTCAGCGCGGGCGGCAGGCCGAGCACGCTGCACTCGACCTCCTGGCCGACCAGCAGCTCCTCGACGAGGACCTTGTCGTCGTGGGCGAGCGCGAGGTCGAGCGCGGCGTCGAGGTCGACGGCGGCCTCAACGCGCGAGATGCCGACGCTCGAGCCGAGCCGAGCCGGCTTGACGAAGACGGGGAAGCCGAACTCGCTCTCAACGCGGGCGCGGACGCTGCCACGCTCGTCGTCGGGGCCGACCAGCACCTCGCGCGCCACGTCGATGCCGGCGTCGCGCAGCGCGGCCTTGCAGCGCTCCTTGTCCATCGTCAATGCCGCACCCAGGACGCCGGAGCCGACGTAGGCGACGTTGAGCATCTCGCAGAGGCCCTGCACTGTGCCGTCCTCGCCGAACGGGCCGTGCAGGACGGGGAACACGACGTCGCAGCCCAGCGGTCCGCCCTGGCCCGGCGTGACGGAGACGATCGCGCCGTCGGGGCCGGTCCAGACGCCCGTGCGGGAGATCGTGATCGGCACGGCCTCGAAGCGGTCGGGATCGAGCCCCCCGGCCACGCTCTCGGCCGAGCGGAGGGACACGTCGTGCTCCGAGGAGCGGCCGCCGCCGAGCACGGCGACGCGCAGGCGCTCCGCCACTAGCCCGTCGACCCCGTGTAGCGGCCGACGACGATCGTCACGGTCGAGCCCTGCGGCCGCTGGGAGCTCCCAGCCGGATCCTGCGAGATGACGATGCCGTCCTGCGCCGGATCGGTGGTGGCCTGCTCGGTGGCGCTCGGCGTGAAGCCCGCGCTGCTGAGCGTCGCCTCGGCCGTACCGCGCGCCTGGTTGACCACGCTCGGCACCGTCGTCGTCGCCGGGCCCTTCGAGATCACGACGCTGACCGAGCCGCCCGCCGGCAGGCTGGTGCCCGCGGCCGGATCCTGGCTGACGACCTGCCCGGCCGGCGCGGCATCGTTGACCTCGGTCTGCGCGCCGAGCACGAGACCCGCCGCGATCAGGGTGTTCTGGGCGTTCGCGATGTCCATCTTCGCCACGTTCGGGACGATGGTGGTCTGCTGGCCGCTCGAGACGGTCAGCGTGACCGTCGAGCCGGGCTTGACCTCAACGCCCGCCGACGGCGCCTG
Organism: uncultured Actinomycetes bacterium; assembly: GCA_903960645.1. Lineage (GTDB taxonomy): Bacteria > Actinomycetota > Thermoleophilia > Gaiellales > F1-60-MAGs149 > F1-60-MAGs149. The sequence goes on from CAJCBN010000345.1 coordinate 7,251, forward strand.
CGAGATGACGTTGCCCTCGGCGACGCTGTCGGAGACGTCCTCGACCGTGCTGACGAGCAGCCCGAGCGCCTCGAGCTGGGCGGTGGCGGTGCCGACGGCGGAACCCTGGACGCTGGGAATGGCGACGACGTTCGGCCCGGTCGAGATCTGCAGCTCGATGGTGGTGCCGGGCGGCACCCGGCCACCCGGATTCGGCCGCACCGCGATGACCTGGCCCGTGGGCACGTCGGCTGAGGCCTGCTTGGTGATCAGCACCGCCAGCCCGAGGGCCTTCAGCGCGGCGGTGGCCTCTGCCTGCGTCTGGCCGGTCAGGTCGGGGATCTCGACGAGTGCGCTGGTGGTCGTCGTGGTGGCGGTGGTGGTACCGCCACCGGTGTCGCCGCGGGTGAAGGCGAACACGCCGGCCGCGATGGCGAGCAGGACGACGCCGAGCACGATCAGGAGGATCCAGAGGCGGCGGCGGTTGGGGTTGGCGGGCGTGCGCGGCGGCCCGGCCTCGCGCGGCGGCAGGGGCGGCGCGACCATCGTCTCGGCGGGCGTCGGCGGGGCGGGGCGTGCCATCGCGAGCGTCGCGGCGCCGATCACGGCCGTCTCGTCGCTGATCGGCAGACCCTGACGCACCTGGTCGAGCTCGATGCCCATCTCGTCGGCGCTCTGGTAGCGCTGACGGGGGTCCTTGGCGAGCGCGCGCATCACGACGGACTCGAGCGCGACGGGCACGAGCGGGTTGCGCTCGGTCAGCGGCTCCGGTGCCTCCTGCACGTGGCGCAGCGCGACGTTGACGGCGGAGTCGCCTTCGAACGGCACGCGCCCGGACAGCATCTCGTAGAGCACGATGCCGAGCGCGTAGAGGTCCGCCGGCGGCCCGACCGGGAGGCCACGCGCCTGCTCGGGGGCGAGGTACTGGGCGGTGCCGACGATCGAACCGGCCTCGGTCATCTCGGTGTCGCCACCCGCGCTCGCGATGCCGAAGTCGGCGACCTTGAGCTTGCCGTCGGGCTGCATCAGGATGTTCTGCGGCTTGACGTCGCGGTGGATGACGCCCTGCTGATGCGCGACGCGGAGCGCGGCGAGGATCTGGAGGGCGATGGTGATCGCGCGGCGTGGATCAAGCGGCGACTCGCGTCGGATCAGGTCCTTCAGCGTCTCGCCCTCGACGTACTCCTGGACGATGTACGACATGCCGCCCTGCGACTGGTCGTAGACCTGGACGATGTTCGGGTGGTTCAGCCGCGCGGCCGCGCGGGCCTCGCGCTGGAACCGCTCGATGAAGTGCGGATCGTCACTGTGCCGGTCCGCCAGCACCTTGATCGCGACCTCGCGGTGCAGCGATTCGTCCTGCGCCAGGTACACGCGCGCCATGCCGCCCTGTCCGAGCCGTCGGATGATGCGGTAACGGCCGGCGAAGAGCGCGCCATCGGAGGTGTCCATCGGAGTCGTCATGCAGGGTTCCGTGCGGATTGTCTCACGACGACGACCCTGTCAGCGCCCGTAGCACGCTCGCCGCGATCGGTGCGGCCACATCGCCGCCCGTGCCAGCCGTGTCTTCGACGAGCACGGCGAAGGCATAGCGGGGTGCTGAGGCGGGGGCGAAGCCGATGAACCACGCGTCGTTCCGACCGTCGCGCCCGGTCTCGGCGGTGCCCGTCTTGCCCGCCACGTCGAGGCCATCGACGGACGCTGCCGCGCCCGTGCCGTCATCGACGACCTCCTGCATGAGGATCCGCAGCGTCGCGGCGGTCTCGGTCGTCATCGCCCGTCCGAGGTAGACGGGCTGCGGCCGCCGGACGACTGAGCCGTCGGGCGCGCGCACCTCCTGGACGGGTTGCGGCTCGACGAGCTGGCCGCCGTTCGCGACGGCCGCCGCGACCTCCGCCATCTGCAGCGGCGTCGCCAGCAGGCGCTCCTGGCCGATCGCGAGCCGCGCCACGTCGACCGGGGTGTCGAACGGCACGAGGTTGCCGCGGCGGTTGAAGATCCCCGACGGCAGCGTCTGCTCGGGCGGATAGTCCCAGGGGAAGCGCTTGAAGAAGCCGAAGTCGCGCATCGTCTCCTCGAGCTGCTCCTGGCCGAGCGCGATGCCGACCTCTGCGAACGTCGTGTTGATCGAGTGGACGAGCGCGTAGCCGAAGTCGTGCGTTCCGTAGTCACGCTTCCGGAAGTTGCAGAGCTCCTGCCCGCCGGTCTGGATGCAGTCCGTCCCGGGGAACTCCTGGTCGACGGTGACGGCACCGTTGTCGAGTGCGCTCGCGGCCGTCACCACCTTGAAGGTCGAGCCGGGCGGATAGAGGCCCTGCGTGGCCCGGTTCAGCAGCGGCGAGTTGGGCGCGGTGAGCGCCTCCGCCAGCCCCGTCTCGGGGTTGTACGTCGGCGTCGAGGCCATCACGAGGAGGCCACCGGTGCTGGGGTCGAGGACGACGACGCTGCCGCGCGCGCCGAGCCGCTCGAGCTCGTCCATGGCGGCCTCCTGGCCGGCGCTCGACAGCCGCAGGATCACGTCGTTGCCGCGCACCGTGTCGCCCTTGACGCGGTCGAAGGCGTTCTGGATGCCGGCCAGATCACTGGTGCTGCCCGTCAGCTCGGGGTCCAGCGACCGCTCGAGCCCAGCACGTCCGGCCACGAGCGACGAGTAGCCCACGAGCTGCGCCGCGATGCCGCCCTCCGGATACGTGCGGGTGTAGATCGTGCGCCCGTCGAGGCGCCCGGGCTTCGACTCGGCGAGGACGACCCCGTCGGCGGTGATGATCGAGCCGCGATCGATCGCGAGGTCGCGGTAGACGAGCCGGACGTTGGCCTGGCGCGCCTCGAGCGAGCCGCGCGCCCAGATCTGCCAGTAGGACGTCATCACGATCAGCGCGAGCAGCGCAACCGTCGAGGCGATGAAGAGGTGCGAGATGCGGCGGTTCATCGCGGCAGGTCCCGGTTGGCGCGTTGCGAGATGCACAGCAGGAGGCCGGCGATCGCGAAATTGGCCGTGACGCTGGAGCCCCCGTACGACACGAACGGCAGCGTCAGCCCGGTCAGCGGCAGGAGCCGGATGACACCGCCGACGATCACGAAGACCTGAAAGGCGACTGCGGTCGCGAGGCCCGCGGCGAGCAGCTTCGAGAAGCCATCATCGGCAGTCGTCGCGATGCGGAACCCACGCCAGGCGAGCAGGAGGTAGAGCAGCACCACCGCGATCGCGCCGACGAGGCCGAGCTCGTTGGCGATCACCGAGAAGATGAAGTCGGTCTGGGCGAAGGGGATGATCGTGCCGCCGTCGCCGTTCAGGATCAGCCCGCGACCGAAGCCCGCGCCGAGCACGCCGCCGTCGGCGATCGTGTAGATCGACTGCGTGATCTGGTAGCAGCACTGCGCCTGCTCATCCCCCCACGGGTTGAGCCAGCCGTCGATGCGCGTCTGCACCTGGGGCGCGATCTGGATCGCGCCGAGGGCGCCGATGGCGAACAGGCCAAGCCCGGCGCCGACGTAGAGGAGTCGCCCCGTCGCGATGTAGATCATCGCCAGCGCGATCACGTAGAAGAGCAGCGAGGAGCCGAGGTCGTTCATCGCCACCAGCAGCACCAGCGAGATGCCGCACAGCAGCAGCAGCGGCAGGGAGTGGCGCAGCGCGGGGATGCCGATGCCGAGGACGCGCCGCGTCGGCATGGCCAGCACCTCGCGGCGCTCGCGGAGGTAGCCGGCGAGGAAGATGACGAGCAGGATCTTGGCGAACTCGCCCGGCTGGATCTGGAGCTCGCCGACGCGCAGCCAGAGGCGGGCGCCGTTGACGGACGTGCCGAGCGTGATCGTCAGGAGCAGCAGCCCGACTGC
>CAJCBN010000346.1 GCA_903960645.1 uncultured Actinomycetes bacterium
AGCGATCAGAGCCGACGATCGCTCCGGTGTGCGCCATGGCGTTGCGCGCAGCCACCTCAGAACGTCCGACCTTGAGAATCACGACCGGCTTGCCCGCGTCGGCTGCGCGCTCGAGCGCCGCGCGGAAGGCGACGGGGCGGCGGACCGCCTCGAGGAAGAGTCCGATGGCCCGCGTGCGCTCATCCTCGACGTGGAAGGCGAGCCAGTCGGCGGCGTCGCGGCTCGTCTCCGAGCCGATGGAGACGACGTTCCGGAAGCCGACCCGGGGGCCGAGTGCCAGCACGGCCTCGCCGATCGAGCCGGAGCCGACGATCGCGGCCACACCGCCGTCTCGGAACCCCGCACCGATCGTCCCCATCCACGGCGACGGGCGCCCGGGCACGGCGATGCCCATGCAGTTGATGCCGACACAGACCGCGTCGGCCGCGATCAGGCGCTCGCGGACCGCCGCGCGGGCGATGTCGCCCTCCTCCCCGGCCGCCTCTGCACCGAGGCCGGGAATCGAGAACACGCGATGACCAGCTGCGATCGCCTCGTCAAGCGCCGGCACGATCGTGCGCGGCCCGAGCGCCATGGCAACCACGTCCGGCTTGAAGGGCACGTCGTGGATGCTCGGCACGCAACGATGCCCGGCCGCCTCCTCACGCTTCGGATGGACGCCGATGACCTCGCCGCCGTAGGTGCTCAGGTTCTCCAGGAGCGTGTAGCCAGGGCCGCGATCGGACGCACCGACGACGGCGGCGCGGCGGATGTCGAGCAGTGGGGCGAAGTCGGTGCGCAGGGCGTCAGTCATGCGTTCTCCAGGAGGGACTCGAGGTGCTGGGAGCGTTCCACATCATCCGGAGCGAGGGCGAGTACGCCGGGAGCGAGACGGTACTGATCGCGCAGAATTTCCGCCAGGATCTCGGCCTCGGCCGGGACCACGCCGGAGGCCGTGCCACGGTCCACCAGCGCCGTCAGCGCGGCCAAGTAGGCAAGCCATGCGGCGGCATCACCGACCCGGATCAGCTCTGCAATCCGTGCCTCGCCGAGCTCGTCGGCCGACTCTCCCAGGGCCGCGGCAACTCGATCGATCAGCAGCGGACCGAGCCGCTCGACCTCGGGGGTGAGCCCAAGCCAGTCGTGACGGTCGAACCTACGCGTCGTCATCGATGCCGGGCACCGCGTCACGCAGGAGATCGTGGAAGTGCCCGACGGCGCGCTCGTTGTCGTTGAGGACGCCGCGCGTGTAGGTCATCGAGCCGAGCCCGACCTGTACGCCGTCGCAGAGGTCGACGTCCTCCTCCATCACCTCGCTGTTGATGCGGGTGTTGAGCCGGCGCACGGCCATGTCGCGCAGCGACTCGTCTGGCGAGCGGAAGACGATCGACGTCGTCTTCGTGCGCAGCGGGCTCTCGGGATGCATCTGCCAGATATCGATGCTCTCTGGGTAGATCTGGACGAACTGGGCCGGCCAGAAGTGGACGTAGGTCCACTGGTTCTCAAGCTCAGCGGGGAACTCCGCCATTGGGCGCTTGAAGCGCTGGTAGAGGTTCTCCATCAGATCGCGCGACGGGTTGTCGCGGAACGGACCGTCGATCCAGACCGCACGCTCGTAGAGCGTCGGGGCGTACTTCGGGTAGTCGAGCAGCCGCAGAAGGCCCGGGTGCCCGATCGGCACGTGGTAGCCCTCCAGGTAGTTGTCGGCCAGCGTCTTCCAGTTATGGTCGTAGTGCGCGTGGAGGCGGTGGTACTCGGCCTCGGGCAAGAGCGCCTTCGCGTCGGCGAGTCGCCGCGAGCGGAGCACGTCGGGGAGACCGCGCAGGATCTCGCGCGGGCGCCAGTCGCGCTGGGTCAGCGGTACGAGCCGGTCGACGTTGAGGGACTCGAAGCGGGTGCAGATCTCCTCGCCGAACCACTCGCGGATCGGCGGCGCGTCGGGGTCCATGTTGACCCATACGAGCCCGCCCAGTTCGGTGACCTGGAACTGCGGCAGGCGCACCTGATCGCGGTCGAAGTCCTCGCCGAACCCGCGTCCCTCGGGCATGGCCGCGAGCGTTCCGTCGAGCCGGTACGTCCAGCCGTGGTACGGACAGCGGAGCACCTTGCCGCAGTCACCGCGTCCCTCGGCCAGCCGGGCGGCGCGATGGCGGCAGATGTTCGAGAACGCACGCAGAGTGCCGTCCTGATCGCGAACCACGACCACCGGCTCGCCGCCGATCTCACCCGTGGTGAAGGAACCGGGCTCGCGCACCTCCGCGACGTGCCCGATGATCATCCAGGCGCGCGCGAACACCTCACGACGCTCGCGCTCGAAGATGTCGGGGCGAGAGTAGGCCTTGGCGTTCAACGTCAGCTTGGCGGTGCCAGCCCGGGTCACCTTCTCGCGGCGGCGGGTGCTGCTCATGCTCCACTCCCGTCCGGCAGGTGCAGCATCTCCTGCATCGCGATGTCGAGCGTCCGGCGCGCCGCGGCGCGCGACACGGAGCCGACGATCACGTGCGAGCCCAGCCCATCGACCATTGAGGTCAGGCGCAGCGCGGCGGAGACGGGGTCGACGTCGGCGGGCACCCGGCCAGCATCCTGGGCC
>CAJCBN010000347.1 GCA_903960645.1 uncultured Actinomycetes bacterium
ATGGCGACCTTGATGAAGGCGTGGCCGACGCGGGAGACCTGCGGCACGCCGCCGCAGCGCTCGATCGTGTGCGGCACGGCGAGCGAGGCGCGGATGTCGTAGAGGATCGTCGCGCCGGGGTGGTGCTTGAGTACCTCCTCGGCCAGCAGCGCCGTCATGAAGTCGCCGTCGACGAACTCCCCCTCCTCGTCCACGAAGAAGCAGCGGTCGGCGTCACCGTCCCACGCGATCCCGATCGACCCGGGATGCTCGCGGACCTTGCCGATGATGAACTGGCGGTTCTCCTCAAGCAACGGGTTGGGCTGGTGGTCCGGAAAGGAGCCGTCCGGGGTCAGGAAGTAGGGCACGGCCTCGATCGGAAGCGCCTCGAGGATGGGACCGAGCATGCGCCCGGCCATACCACTGCCGCCGTCCAAGACGACCTTGAGCGGCTTGATCGCCTCGACGTCGATCAACGACAGCAGCTTGGCCGCGTAGTCGCCGAGGACGTCGACCGGCGTGGCCGTGCCGGGCGTCGCGACGGGGAGCAGCGGATCATCCCCGAGCGCCAGCTTCTTGATCTCGTTGAGGCCGGACGCGCTGCCGACGGGCTGCGCCTCGGCGCGGACGATCTTCATCCCGTTGTACTCGGCCGGGTTGTGCGAGGCCGTGACGATGAGACCGCCATCGAGGCCGCCATCGGCGACCGCGAAGTACAGCATCTCGGTGCCGATCTCGCCGAGGACAGCGACGTCGGCACCGCCGTCGAGAGCGCCGCGGATGGCGGCTTCGGCGAGCGCAGGGGAGGACAGGCGCATGTCGTGGCCAATCGCGATGCGTTTGGCGCGGAACACCTCGACGTAGGCGCGGGCCACGCGGTACGCACCGTCGGGATCGAACTGGTCCGGGACGATGCCGCGGATGTCATAGGCCTTGAAGATCGATGGATCGAGCGTCATGGTGCAGAGGGTAGCCATGCGTCCCGCAGGAGCCGCCAGCTGTCGTCGAGGTGCTGCGCCATCACGCGGGTATCGGCGAGCACCGGCATGAAGTTGGTGTCGCCGTTCCAGCGGGGGACGACGTGCAGGTGGAGGTGTCCCTCGATGCCGGCACCTGCGCTGCGACCGAGGTTCACACCCGCGTTCGCGCCGTGCGGATGCAGGGTGCGGTCCAACACGTCGAGGCAGCGGTCAAAGAGCTCCCACAGCTCGGCGCGTTCCTCGGCGTCAAGGGCGCCGGGCGTGGCGAGGTGCCGATACGGGGCGATCAGCAGGTGGCCGTTGGTGTACGGGTAGAGGTTGAGAATCACGAAACACGTCGCCCCGCGGTGCAGAATCAGCGCCGCCTGATCGTCCTCAAGCTGTGGTGCGGCGCAGAAGACGCACTCCAGCGGATCGTGGCCGGAGGCGCTCTTGACGAACTCGAGTCGCCAGGGTGCCCAGAGCCGCTCCATGTGATCAGCGTACCCGCGCTGCCGCACAGACGGTAGGCTCGGGGCATGGCGCCCATTCCGGATCTCGCCCAGCTGGCAGCTGCCCTCGCGCCCACGCTCGGCCAGTCGCCCGAGGAAGCCACCGCGAGCGTGATGCTCTGTCTGCGCGACGGTCCGCGTGGGACGGAGGTGCTCCTGTGCCGTCGGGCCACGCGCGAGGGCGACCCGTGGTCGGGCCACGTCGGACTCCCTGGCGGGGGCGTGGAGGAGCTTGATGCGGACGCGCTGGAGACGGCTGCCCGTGAGACGCACGAGGAGGTCGGCTTCGATCCCCGTCAGCACGGCACGGTGCTCGGCATGCTCGAACCGCTGGCACCGCGCACGTTTCCGATCACGATCGCCGCGTACGTCGCGCACATCACCGCTGCGGTGGAACTGACGCTGTCTGACGAGATCGCCGTGGCGTGGTGGACGCCATTCGCCGACCTGCAGTGGATCTCGGCCGAGGTGCCGGAGGCGCCGACGCGCGTCTCTGCCTACCGCCTGCCGCACGCCGAGGCCCAGGACGTGGTCCTCTGGGGCATCACGTACCGCCTGCTGGATCGCCTGTTCCGTGTCGCGCAAATCGCGGTCGACCCGGAGTAGGATCTGGCCATGGAGTTGTACGACCTCTTCGAGCAGGGGCGCCGGCATCTCGCGGCCGGCGAGATCGGGCAGGCGATCGTGCCGCTCGAGCAGGCACGTAACATCTCGCCGTCCACCGGCTCGATTCGCGAGGCGCTGGCGGTGGCCTATCTGCGCGCCCGCCGCTATGAGGATGCGCTGCCGGAGGCGGAGGCCGCCGTCGAGTGCGCCCCCAACGACCACTACGCCTACTTCTTGCTGGGCCGGGCGCACCAGGGCCTCGGCGACCTCGTCGCCGCCCGCGCCCAGTACCGCCTCGCGACGTGGCTGCGGCCCGGCGACCACGCCTACGAATCCGCGCTGGCGTCGGTCGGTCCCGACCGCTAGCCTTCCCCTGCAGGGTGGTGGACGTGGTGCGCTACGCTAGCGCCATGACTAACCAGTCAGTCAGCACCAGCAACGCCATCGACCTCGATCGCCGAAGTCAGATCCTCGAGTGCACCTGCAGCGTGATCTCCCGCGACGGGGCGGAGGGTCTGCGAATGGCGGCCGTTGCGCGCGAGGCGAACGTCTCGAGCGCGCTGCTCCACTACTACTTCGCGTCGCGCGAGGACCTCATCCGGCTCGCCTTTGAGTACCACGAGACGCGCGAGACGGCCCGCGGCGAGGCGCGTGTGGCCGGGATAGCCGATCCCCTGGAGCGGATCCGCGATGTGTTGTCCCGCGAGCTGACCGACGACGAGGTCGTGCGCGAGGGTTGGGTGCTGTGGAGCGAGATGGCACGCACCGCGATCTTCCGTGACGACTTCCGTGCCTCCGTGGCCGACCGGTCCTCGCGCTGGGTGGGGCTCCTCGCCGACCTGATCGGCACGGCCCAGGATGCTGGCCGGGTGCCCGCCGACGTCGACCCCGTCTCCGCCGCGCTGCGCCTGACCTCAATGGTCGATGGGCTGGGCTCGCACGTGATCGTCGGCTCCGTGTCGCGCGCCGAGGCG
>CAJCBN010000348.1 GCA_903960645.1 uncultured Actinomycetes bacterium
CGGACGATTGAGCCGACCGGGTCGCCGAACGCGTCGACGCGGCGCTGCAGGGAGCCGTTGGCGCCGCGCAGGTAACGATCGAAGTGCTGCTCGACGCCGCGCTGGCCGACGATATCGCCCGCCGACGCGTTGCGGTAGGTGACCTGATCCGTCACCTGATCGGCCGAGACCTCGCCGAGCTCGCCCCACAGATGCGGGGCCATCGGGTACAGCTTGCCGTTCTCGCCGCGCGTCGCACGATACGAGCGCGCCGTTCCCTCCACGATGCGCACGCCGGGGAACTGTCCGGCGCGCTCCTTGAGGTAGAAGAGCACGTCGCGATCGACGTCCTTGGCGATCACGATCGAGTCGAACGGCGCCTTGATCGAGGCCCGATGGATGTCATCTTCCATCTCCGCGACGGTCACGCCAGCCACCCCGGCGAGCTCGCGGAGCTGCGGATAGTCCTTGGAGCAGCCGGCCCACGCCCGCACCGTCTTCCCACCGTCGAGCTGCAGCTGGATGGCCTGGAGCCGGGCCGCGCGTCGGGCGGCCGGCAGGCGTTCGGCGCGCTTGATCGCCTCGGCAATCGCGAGCGCGCGCTGATCGGACGAGCGACCGTCGCCGGGGCCCTGTACGTCGCGGCCGCAGGCGAGCAGAAGCTCGGGGAAGCGCGTGGGATCGATCGCCACGGAGTTCGACGGGCGGCTGCCAACCAGGACCTTGCCGGTGTTGTCGAGGATCTGACCGCGCGCAGCGGGCACATCGATGCTGCGCAGGCCGTTAGAGCTGGCCTGTGCGCGGTAGGTCTGTACGTCGAGAACCTGCAGGGACCACAGGCGCAGGATCAGGATGGCGATCAGCGCGGCGGCGATCAGCGCGAGGATCACCACGCGGCGGCTGATCCGGTCGCGATCGAACTGCTCGTTGCCCGCCGGCTGCACCGGCCGTGGCGGCGGCGGCGGATAGGCCCGGGTTGGCTCGTCGGTGCGCGGCGTGCTCATGCCGACCCCACCTCGGGCACGCCCATCACACGGCGCAGGAGCGGGAGGAGCAGGATGCCGACGAGCAGCGTGGTGGCGAGTTCCGTGAGGGCACGGATGCCGAACGTCCCCCACGCCACCGCCTGATCGGCGATCGTGGTCGCGACCAGCGCCTCGCCGAGTAGGAGGAGCAGCGTGGCCACCAGCAGCACGACAAGTGCCATGCCGAGCGAGACGCGCCGACGGCGCTCTGCCCACACGCCCGCGCCCCAGCCGAGCGGAGTTAGGACCAGCGCCGAGGCGCCGAACGGCCCCTGCACCGCGATGTCAATCAGCAGGCCGGCGGCAAACCCTGCGCACGCCCCGACCAGCGGGCCGTACCGCAGTGCCACTGCCACGACCACGATCAGGACGAGGTCCGGCACGGCGCCGAGCAGGCGTGCGTCGATGGCGAGGGCGATCTCCAGGTAGATGGCGATGATCAGCGCCAGCAGCGGGATCAGCACCGCGCCCGCCGACGCGCGGGCCGCGCGCGGCTGCTCGCCGGTGGGCTCGTCGTCGTCGAGGTCGAGGTCGAAGGCGCTCACGAGGTACCGCCGCCCGTCAGGATCACCACATTCGCGAACGAGCCGAGGTCGACCCACGGCACGACGAGCACGCTCTTGTAGGTGTTGGCGTCACTCTGGCGCGCCTCGCTGACGACGCCGATCGGCAGCCCCCGCGGATAGGCCGAGGCCAGCCGGCCGGTCGGATCGAGGAAGCCGGAGGTGACCACGCGGTCGCCGGGCCGCACGATGCTGGAGCCGCGCACGAAGCCGAGCACCAGCACCGAGGGATCGGCTGCGCTCGGCTGAAGGATGCCGTCGGCACCGCGGCGGCCCGCCACCGTCGCGCCGACGGCGACGTCGGCGTTCGACAGCAGGGCGACGGTGGCCGTGCCGGCCGTGACGCGGCTGATCTTGCCGATCAGGGAGGCGCCGCCGATATCCGCGCTGGCCGCCACGCCGGCGAGCACCGGGTCACCGACCTGGACTCCGGCGTTCTCCCCCGCGTCGACGACGACCGTGCTGGACGTCAGCGAAGGCGAGCGCGCGACGACGCGGGCAGCGTGCGGCACGTAGGCGCTCGCCTCAGGGAAGGCCGGGGATTCCACGTAGTTGAGCAGGCCGCGCAACTCGTCCGCATCCTGCTCGTCGACCTGCGCCTTCGCGATCTCGGCGCGCAGCACCGCATTCTCCACGGCCAGGCTGTCGCGCTCGCTCTTGGCCGAGCGGAGATCGCTGAACCACCCGATCAGATCGCGGACCGGCTGCGTGGCGCGCGCGACGACGACCTGCACGCTCGATGTCGTCTCGGCCGCGGTGCTCTGCGCGTTGACGACGTCGGCCTGCGCACGCATCGAGAACGTCACGAGCAGCAGTGCAGCGGCCACGAGCACGACGGGGACGGCGCGGCGGGCGAAACGGGTGCGGGCAGTTGGCGTCCGGGGACTCGACATAGGCGGCTTGACACGCGCACGGGCGTGTCGCGGAGCGGTTTCGGCTTGTCGCAGTCTACCGTCCGCGCAGCGCTGAGTCGGTGGCACGGCTTGCCGTACGGCGCCGACGCGCTCCGGGTGGCCCTGCCTACGCCACGCGGCCGTCGAACGGCAGCGCGGCCGCAGCCCAGGCCTGACAGCCGCCCATCAGGTTCGCGCAGCCGCCGCGACCAGCCGCCGTGAAGGCATCCGCCGCCGCGCGCGAGCGTCCGCCCGAGCGACAGACGAACACCGTGTCGTCCGCATCGGGCAGCTCCTGCCAGCGGTCGGAGAGCTCGCTCAGCGGCAGGTGAAACGAGCCGGGGATACGCCCCGCGTCCCACTCGTCGACCTCGCGCACGTCAACCAGCAGCGCGCCGGCACGCTGCAGCGCCAGCACTTCGTCGGGCAGCAGATCCGGGGCCTCGTCGGGTTCGTCCATGGTGCCTCCTCAGGCCTCGTGCTGTGCGCTGCGGGCGAAGGCGATTGCCTCGTCTGCCGTCGTGACGGTACCCGCCGCCTGCTCCTCCGCGATCTGCGCCAGCAGGGGGCCAAGCGCAGGGCCGGGCTGGATGCCGAGTGCCTCGGCGAGAACGTCGCCGCGGATCAGCGGCGCTGGTGTGGGCTCGGAGAGCGCGACGATCATCGCGGCGGCCAGCTGCTCGTGGCGGCGGATCCAGCGCTGGCGGGCGCGGGTGCCCCGCGTGGACCAGCGGTCGGCCAGAGAGACGACGACGCTGGCAATGGCCCACGGCTCCGTCGCCACGCGGTAGCGGTGGATCGCGCGCGGATCGAGCTCGCCGTCCGGCACCAGAAAACCGAGCCGCAGGTGCTCGCGCACGAGCACGGCGACGCAGCGCTGGAGGGCAGTGCTGCAGCGCAGCCGCCCGAGGATGGCCATCGCCACCTCCGCACCCTCCTGGGCGTGGCCGGGGAAGCCGATGTGACCGTCGTCGAACGTGCGTTGCGTCGTCGGCTTGGCGATGTCGTGCAGCAGCGCGCCCCAGCGCACGGCCAGGGCGACGTCCACATCACCGTCGAGCTCCTCGGCGAGCGCCGCGGCCACGGCTGGCGCCGCCGCACCGAAGGCGAACTCGGGGTGCTCGCTCAGGTCGATCGCCGCATCCAGCACCTGCAGCGTGTGGTCGAGCACGTCGAAGTGGTGGTAGCGGTTCTGCTCCACGCCGTCGAGGGCCTTGACCTCGGGCAGGACGACGGCGAGCAGCCCCAGCTCGTCGAGGCGACGCAGTCCGTCAACCGGGTCGCGTGACAGCAGGATGCGCTCGAGCTCGGCACGCTGGCGCTCGCCCGCCGGCGCCGCGGCGAGGCCGGCATCGCGCCGGGCCAGCTCGGCGGTGTCCGGGTCGATCGCGAGGTCGAGCTCGGCGCTCAGCCGGACAAGCCGGAGCAGCCGCAGGGGATCGTCGCGGAAGGAGTGGTCGGTGACGGCGCGCAGGACGCGGGACTCGATGTCGTCGAGCGCGCCCGGCACCGCCATCAGCTCGCCGTCGGCCACGCGGACCGCGATCGCGTTGACCGTGAGGTCGCGGCGGAGCAGATCCGCGGTGATGCCGTCCGGCGCGCCGGTGATGTCGACCTCGTGGACATCGCCCATCACCCGCCAGGCCCCATGCCGCTCGGACAGCGGGAACACGGGCGCGCCGGCGGCGCGGGCGAAGGCGCGGGCGGTCTCCTCCGGATCCCCCGTTGTGACGAGATCCCAGTCCGTCAGGGGATGCCCGAGGAGGACGTCGCGGACGGCGCCACCGACCAGCCAGACGTCGCCCGACGGGAAGGCCGCGCGCACGGGTTCAAGCGCACGCGCCAGACGAGCCTCGGGCGTGACGGTCATCCGACGACCTCGCGATCGCCGCGCTCCACCGTTGCACGCACGCCGCAGATGATCTCGTACGGCACCGTGCCGACGTGCCGCGCGATCTCCTCCGCCGAGACGAGGCTGGTGCCGTCCTTGCCGAGCAGCACGACCTCGTCCCCCTCGACGACCTCAAGGTCATCGGGCAGGACGACGGCGAACTGGTCCATCGAGACGGTCGCGGCGGCGGCGCAGCGGCGGCCCTTGATCAGCACCTCGCCAACGCCGGACAGCCGGCGCGGATACCCGTCGGCGTAGCCGATCGGAATCAACGCAACGCGGCATCTGCGCTCGGCGATCAGGCGGCGGCCGTAGCCGGTCGAATCGCCGGGCTCGAGCGTGCGGACGCTGCGCACCGTGCTGGTCCAGCGCATCACCGGCTGCAGGCCGTGATCCAGGCCGGAGATACCCATCGGGTCGATGCCGTAGATCGCGAGGCCCGGGCGGATCGCATCGAACGCGAGGTCGGGGTAGCGCAGCGCCGCCGCCGAGTTGGCGAGGTGGCGCGGACAGGGCGGGAAGGCCTCAGCGATTGCGCGAAAGCGGTCGGCCTGCAGGTCGACGAAGCTGCGGTCGGGCTCGTCGGCCGTGGCGAGGTGGCTCATCAGACCGGCCAGACGCTCGGGGCGTGGGCCGCTGGCCAGCTCCTCACCCACGCGCAGCGCGGTCTCGGGGTCCAGTCCCCAACGCCCCATGCCCGTCTCGACCTTCACGTGGACGTCGACCGCGTGCTGGTCGCGTAGGCGCTGCCAGCCCTCAGGCGTGCTGACGGTAACCGCGCAGCCGCCGACCGCCGCCACGGACTCCTCCTCGCCGGCCGACAGTGGCGACAAGACAAGCAGCGGTACGTCGGGCAGCTCAGCGCGCACCGCGCGCGCCTCATCGAGCGTGGCCGTGCAGAGGCGCGTGGCGCCACCCTCGAGCGCGGCACGGCCGACATCCGCCGCACCATGGCTGTAGGCGTTGGCCTTGATCACAGGCCAGACCTCGGCGCCGCCCGCCGCCGCGTGCAGGCGCTGGACGTTCGCCGCGACGGCAGCGCGGTCGATCTCGACCAGGCTGCGCTGCCGGGACGGAGCTATGCCGTCTCTCCGCCGAACTCGAACCGGTCGAGTGCCACGACAACGTGCCGGCGGGTGACCACGCCGGCGTAGGCGGAGCCGTCGAGCACGGGCAGCATCGAGACGTTCTCCTTGGCCATCGTCTTGGCCGCCTCGTGCAGGGTCTGCCCGATGTCGGCGGTGTGGACGTGCTTCGTCATCAGGTCGGAGACGGTCACGGCGAAGGCCTTCTCCACGTGGCGCTCCCACGAGCCGAGGCTCTGCACGTAGACGACCCAGTCGAGGAACGGCGCCACGTACGGCACGTGCTCGTCGGCCTCGACCTCCTGATAGAGCAGATCCTGGACGGTGACGACGCCCACCAGGGCGCCGTCGTCGACGACGGCCACGCAGTCGAGATCGCGCGAGGCGAGCAGGTGGACGAGTTCCTTGATCGTCGTGGTGGACATGACGGTGGGGCGCTCCGTGTCCATGAACTCGGTAACGGGACGATCGATCAAAGGGTGCTCCCAGGTCGGGCGAGCACCCGCAGGTGCTCGATCAGGTCTCCGGCAATGATAGCCCCGCCGGGTCGGGCCGCCGCAGCGGCGCGTCCGGCCGCGACGTGCGCTGCGGCGCCTGCGATGGCCGCCGTCCACGCCTCTGCGCCACGGGCGACGCAGGCGCCGATCACGCCGGCGAGCACATCACCAGAACCTGCCGTGGCCAGCGCCGCGCAGTCGTCGAGGCGCACGCCAAGCCGCCCGTCGGGCGCCAACACCAGCGTGTCGGCCCCCTTCAGCAGGGTGACGGCGCCGGTCAGGGCGACGAGGTCGCGGGTGGCCGATAGCCGCTGCGCACCGATCAGAGCGGACTCGCGACCGAGCAGGTGCGCCGCCTCGCCGACGTGCGGGGTGATGATCGTGGGTGCCGTGCGCGCCGCCACCGCTCCCGGCGCCCGCGCGACCCACCAGAGCGCGTCGGCGTCGATAACCAGTGGACGATCGAGCGCCAGCGCGGCCGCGACTATCGCCTCGGCCTCCGGCTCGCGTCCGATGCCCGGGCCGAGCACGATGCAGCGGGCCCGCTCGGCGTAACGCTGGATGACCTCTTCCGGTCCGTTCGACGGCAGTGCGCGGACCATCGCTTCGCGCAGTTGTCCGGCCACGGTCGGCTGGACGGCGGCGGGCACAAGCACGGTGACGACCCCGGCGCCGCTGCGCAGCGCAGCCGCGGCCACCAGCCCGGGCGCGCCGGCCATGCCGAGCGAGCCGCCGATCACGAGCACCGCGCCGGCCTCGTACTTCGAGCCACCCAGGCTGTGTCCCGGCAGCAGGCTGCGGCCATCGCGGACGCCGATCGCGGCGGGCGCGACGGAAACCTCGGCGGGGATCCCAATGGGAACCACGATCACGGTGCCGGCCAGGTCGCGTCCGGGCGCGATGCGGAGGCCGAGCTTGTCACCGTGGAAGGCGACGGTGGCGTCCGCGTGGATCGCAGCGCCGGCGGCCTCACCCGTGGAGGCATCCACCCCGCTCGGCACGTCGAGCGCCACGACGGGGACCGCCGCCTCGCGGATCGCCATGATCGCCGTCTCGATGCCGCCCGTCGGCGCGCCGGTGGCGCCCGTGCCAAGCAGCGCGTCGATCACGAGGTCGGCACTGCCGAGGAGATCGGCAAGGTCACCGTCGGGCTGCTCATCAATCGGTACGCCTGCCGCGATTGCGTCGTCCAGCGTGATGGCGGCGTCGCCGGCCGCAGCGCGCGACGCGACGCGGACGATCCGCGCCTCGCGCCCGTGCTGCCGGAGCAGGCGCGCCACCTCGTACCCATCGCCGCCGTTGTTGCCCGACCCGCAGGCGATCACGATCTGACGGGCGTGCGGGAACCGTCCCCGCACCACCCGCTCGGCGGCCGCGGCGGCACTGCGCATCAGGTCGATACCGGCGATGCC
>CAJCBN010000349.1 GCA_903960645.1 uncultured Actinomycetes bacterium
CGCGGCCGAGCGCCCGCAGCTCGCCGACGAGCGCGTCGGAGACATCCGCCAGCGCCACGCGGGCGCAGGCGAGCGTCGGCAGGTCTGTAAAGCGACGACCGTCCACCCAGCGCGAGGCGATCCCACGCCGTTCCATCAGCGCCGTGATCTGCGCACCGCCACCGTGCACGAGCACGAGCGGCCGTCCGTCGGCCGCGGCGATCGCGTCCGGGAGCAGGGCGAGGGCGTTGCCGCCCAGCTTGGCGACGAAGGCACCGGTCATGTCGTGTACTCCGCGTTCAGCTCCACGTAGAGCTTGGATAGGTCAGAGGCCCAGATCACGGCCTCACCGTCACCGAGCCCAAGGTCGATGGCGATCTCCACCGTCGGCTGGGCCGCAGCCGCGTCAACCGCCGCCTGGTCCGCGATCGGTACGGCGGCGCCGTGCTGGCAGAGCAGATGGCCGCCGATCGCGATCGCCACCCGGTCCGGATCAACCCGCTCGCCAGCGACACCCAGCGCGGCGATGATGCGCCCCCAGTTGGGGTCGCCGCCGTTGAGCGCGCAGCGCACCAGCTGCGCCTCGCCCACCGCGTAGGCGATCGCGCGCGCAGCCTCATCGCTCTCGGCGCCGGTCACCTGCCAGCGGGCGATGCGATGCGCGCCCTCGCCATCGCGAACGATCTGGAGCGCGAGGTCCTCGCAGACGGCGCGGACGGCGTCGGCGACGAGCTGGTGATCGACCGTGGTCAGCGTCCCCTCCACCGCACCGCTCGCGAGCAGCGCGACGGTGTCGGAGGTGGACGTGCAGCC
This sequence comes from uncultured Actinomycetes bacterium, assembly GCA_903960645.1. Classification (GTDB taxonomy): domain Bacteria; phylum Actinomycetota; class Thermoleophilia; order Gaiellales; family F1-60-MAGs149; genus F1-60-MAGs149. The sequence continues at coordinate 793 of CAJCBN010000349.1, forward strand.
GTCCACCGTGATGCAGTTGAAGGTGTGGTCGACGGCCTCGCGCAGCGCGCCGTCGGCCTCCGCTGCGGTCCACGGGGCATCCGTGGTGAGCACGGCGATCATCGTGCCGAGATCCGGCCGGATCATGCCGGCGCCCTTGGCGATCCCGCCGACGCGAATCTCGCCGAGTGAGGTGCTGACGCTGCGCTCGGCGAGCTTCGGCGTCGCGTCCGTCGTGGTGATCGCGAGCGCCGCGTCGGCGCCGCCGTCGGCCGACAGGGTGGCGAGTGCCTGCGCAATGCCCTCCTCGACCCGCTCCATCGGCAGCGGTACGCCGATCACACCCGTGGAGGCGACCAGCACCTCCGTCGCGTCGCAGTCGAGCCCAGCCGCGACGAGCGCCGCCATGCGCTCGGCATCGCGTCGTCCCGCTGCCCCCGTGGCCGCGTTGGCGTTGCCGCTCTGGACGATGATGGCCCGGGCCGTACCCGCGGCGATGTGGGCCCGCGACAGAGCAACCGGGGCCGCTGCGGTGACGCTGCGGGTGAAGACGGCGGCCGCCGGCACGGCGCGCTCCGCGGCGATGATCGCCACGTCGGGTCGCCCAGACGCCTTGATGCCGCCCGTGGCCCCCGCCGCGACGAAGCCTCGCGGATGCAGGACGCCTACGGCCACAGCCCGCGCACCGCCAGGCCGGCGGACTCTTCGATGCCCAGCATGATGTTTGCGTTCTGGATTGCCTGCCCGGCGGCGCCCTTGACGAGGTTGTCCAGCGCAGCCGCGACGAGCACCGTGCCGGTGCGGTCATCGACCCAGGCGTTGATCCAGCAGACGTTCGAGCCGGCCAGCCGCTGCGGTGCCGGCGTGCCGCCGAGGCGCACGAAGGGCTCATCGTCGTAGCGCTGCCGGTAGAGATCGTCGAGGTCGGCCTGATCAAGGGAGCCGACGATGCGCACGTGCGCCGTTACGAGCAGGCCGCGGCTCGTCGGCAGCAGGTGCGGCACGAACGTCGCCGGCTGTGGTGCGCCCGCCAGCGCGCCGAGCTCCTGCTCGATCTCGGCGAGGTGGCGGTGGCCGGTGATGGAGTACGGCGTGATGCCGTTGTACAGCTCCGGTAGGTGCGTCTTCTCGGACGGCGTGCGCCCGGCGCCGGTGACGCCCGACTTGCCGTCGAGGTGGACCGGGCCGTCGATCAGCCCCGCGGCGGCGAGCGGTGCGACACCAAGGATCGCCGCCGTCGCGTAGCAGCCCGGATTCGCGACGGCCCGCGAAACGCGGATGGTCTCGCGGTGCAGCTCCGGCAGGCCGTACGTCCAGCCGTCGACACGGAAGTCGGAGCCCAGATCAACGACCTGGGTACCCAATTCGAGCAGGCGCTCGCCGAGTGCGCGCGACTCGCCGTGCGGGAGGGCGAGAAACACCACGTCGCACGCGGCCAGCCGGTCGGCATCGATGTCGTCGAAGCCCTCGCTACGAGCCTGCAGGGCCGCGGGACGCAGCGTCGGATGCTGCTCGAGCAGGCGCACCAGTTCCTGACCGGCGTAGCCGGAGGCCCCGGCAATTCCTGCGGCGAGTGGCCGTGGGTCGGGCGCCAAGGGAGTCGGTGCGTCGGAGTACTGCATGGCTATCTGAGTCTCGCACAGGCCCGGCCGCAGCCAAGCCAGCGCCTCTAGCGGCGGCGCTTGCCGCGGCTGGTCTGGTTCATATGCATGCGCTGGAGGACGTCGAACTCGTCCAGCGAGCGTCCCGAGCCGATCGCCACGCAGGTCAGCGGCGACTCGGCGATCTGGACGGGCATCTGCGTCTCGGCGCGGACGCGCTCGTCCATCCGCGTCAGCAGCGCCCCACCGCCGGCGAGGACGATGCCCTTGTCCATGATGTCGGCCGCCAGCTCGGGCGGTGTCTGGTCGAGCGTCGACTTGATCGCGCCGATGATCTCGATCAGCGGCTCCTCGAGCGCGCTGCGCACCTCCGCGGCGGTCAGCAGGATCGTCTTCGGAAGGCCGGTCACGAGATCGCGGCCGCGCACCTCGCAGGAGGCGTCCTCATCGGCGCGCGGATAGGCGCTGCCGATCTGGATCTTGACCTGCTCGGCGGTCTGGGTACCGACCAGCAGTTTGTGGGCCCGCTGGACGTACTTGACGATCGCATCGTCGAGCTCGTCGCCGCCCACGCGGATCGACTGCGCGACCACGATGCCGCCGAGCGAGATCACGGCGACCTCAGTGGTGCCGCCGCCGATGTCCACGATCATGTTGCCGGACGGCTCAGAGACGGGCAGGCCGGCACCGATCGCAGCCGCCATGGGCTCCTCGATCAGGTATGCGACGCGGGCGCCGGCAGACAGCGCCGCCTCCTCCACCGCGCGCTTCTCGACGCCGGTCACGCCCGACGGGACGCAGACGACGACGCGCGGGTGGGCCCAGCGGTTCTGGTGCACCTTCTGAATGAAGTGGCGCAGCATCTCCTCCGTCACCTCGAAGTCGGCGATCACGCCGTCCTTGAGCGGGCGGATGGCCGTGATCGAGGCGGGTGTGCGTCCCAGCATGCGCTTGGCCTCGATGCCGACAGCGAGGACCGTACGCGTCATCTGGTCGAGCGCGACGACGGAGGGCTCGGACAGCACAATGCCGCGCCCGCGGACGTAGACGAGCGTATTCGCCGTGCCGAGGTCGACCGCCATGTCGCGGCTGCCGAAGCCGAGGGTCCAGTTCCTGATGCCGATGGGTAGCTCCCTTGCGGCAGGTACTGCCGCTGCAGAGCCGGATTCTACGTGCGATCCGCATTCCCTCCCGCGCGGATGAGGCTAATGCCCTCGCGCAGGAGCAGGTCACCGAGTAGCGCGACGGGTAGGCCCACCACGTTCGCGTAGTCGCCGCTGATCGATTCCACGAGCGCCGCGCCCGTCTCCTGGATGGCATAGCCGCCGGCACGGCCCCGCCATTCACCACGCGCCACGTAGGCGTCGAGCTCCTCGTCGCTGAGCCTACGCAGGCGCACGCGCGTCTCGGCGACCGCCACCTGCTCCTCCTGCCCGATCAGCGCGATCCCCGACAGCACCCGATGCTCGCGGCCCGCGAGGTGCGCGAGCATGACCCGGGCCTCGACCGCGTCGGCCGGCTGGCCGAGCACTCCCCCGCCCTCCACGACGACTTCGGTGTCAACACC
>CAJCBN010000350.1 GCA_903960645.1 uncultured Actinomycetes bacterium
GAAAACGGCTGCACGATCACATCTACCCCACAAGCCGACACCGCACCTGCGCTCTATCAGGCTGGACGCGCTGGTAGAACAACCACGGACCCCACAGCAGCCCCGACGCCCAAGCACCCATCACCCACGCATCACAGGAAACTAGGCAGAACATCTAGGTCGAGGCCCGCTCGGTGAGCCCATTCGCCGTCTCGTTGCTACCGGCGACCGCGGACACGACGCAGCGGTGCCGTCAGGCGCCACGAGCGCGAGGCGTAAAGCCCCTTGAGCTCGGCCCGCAGGCACGTGACGTCGCTCTCGAGACGCTCGCCCGCACGCTCGAGCGTCTCGGTGCGTTGAGCGAGCAACTCCAGGCGCTCTGCATCGACTCGCGCCCGCTCCTGCGCAGCGGTGCGTTCCTGTTCCAGATACGCCGCATGCAGTCGCCACGGTTGCGCGCTCTCGAAGACACCGCTCATGATCGCCCCGAGGCTCGCCAGTGGATCCCCGCTGTGATCGAGGTTCGAGAAGCGGGCGACGGCCTCGCCGAACGCGGCGATCTCGTAGTAGTCCCCCCACATGCGATGCGTGCTGCCGTGCCGCCAGCGCTTCCGGTACGTCGCCGACGGCAAGCGACCGAAGCGGCCGGCGGAGAGCATCGAGCACACCCAGTAGACGTCGGACCAGGCTCCATCATTCGGGGTAGCCGGCAGCTCACCGGCCCGATCGGTGCGAAACACGCCCCGAAATGCCGTGCCGATCGCGCCCGGATCGACGAGTAGGCATTGGCCGGCCGCATGCAGACGGGTGCGACGATCTGCACTGACGAAGGCCGCGTGCAGGTCGAGCAGCGGTACCTCGAGGAGTCCCGACCCCGGTACGGCATCAAGCGTGCCGCAGGCCAGCACGACGTCGCTCGACGAATTGAGCACCTGCTCGCCCTCACGTATCCACTCGGCACCGATCTCATCGTCCTGCGCGAGCCACATGAAGTACGGCGTCGTGCCTCGGGCGAGCAGATCGCTGTAGTGCGGAACCCAGCCGGATGCGAGCGGACGCCGCCCGTGCCACTCGATCGAGGTGACGCCGGCAAAACGCGCGCGTAGACGCTGAAAGGCGTCGTCCTCCTCGAACGGATCCGAGACGATGATCTGAGCGACGCCGGCCAGGCGCTCGAGATTCCCGGCGACGACCTCGATCCACTCCGCACCGTGGTGCAGTGGGATCGCGACCGTGGTCAACGAGCCATCACGCATGAAGCAGCGCCGAGACGAGGTCCGCTGCCCGCGCGGCAGCCAGCGGTGCGGTCGAGAACTTGTAGTTGAGCGGCGTGATGATGTGCCCGTCGCGAATCGCCGTGAAGTGCTCGCGATGATGCAGCTCCGAGCGGGGATCATCGATATCGAGCGCTCCGTCGCCGATGATGACGCCAGCGACGGCATCCACGCAGGCTGCGCTCTCGGGCAGCACGCCGATGCCCTTGAGCGCGGCTACCTGCTGCTCGGCGTTCGCGTGCAGATCATCGCTGTCGACCATGGCCAGAAGCTCAGCCGACGGCGCCATCCCCACTTCGTGGGCGACACGACCGACCGGATACCACGACGCGTACAGCCGATCGCCGTAGTCGACGACGTCGCCGAATGGCCCGTGCACGAGCGTGACGGACGGCACGGGGTGCGGCGATTGCAGCGTGGCGGCGACCTTGACGCGGTAGTTGAACTGCGTCGGCCCCGACGCAACGGCGTCGACCATCAGGCCAGACCGCCCCTCCCACGCGCAGTTGACCATCGCGTCGAAGCGCAGCGATTCGACGCCGCTCTCCCCCACCGTCAGCATCACCCCGTCTTCAGCGGGCGCAGCGCTCCGCACCCGCGTGCCAACGCGCACATCGATCAGGGCGTGTCGCTCCACCGCATCGACGAGCAGTGCGCCCAGCCGCGAGGGATCGACCGACCGCTCGCGTGAGCAGAACGTCGGCAGTCCGGTTACAGCGTCCACCATCAGCTGCTCGTCGATCACGTCCACGATCGGTCTACCCAGATAGTTGCCCCCGCAGCGCTCGACACTGCTGCGGAACTGTCGGTTGATCGCGGCGTAGCGGCGCTGCAACTCCTCTGCCGGGGCAAGGCTCGTCGGCATGACGATGTACGCGAACGTGTCCGACGTCAGCGACGGCCAGTCGATCGGCGTGCCGACTGCTCGCTCCAGCAACCCACCGAAGGCCAGCGCGGCTTCGATCATCACCGACCAGGTGCGCTCGGTGCCGAGTGCGTAGACCGGCCCGAGATGCACCTTGCCCTCATTAGCGGCGGTAGCGCCAGACCACAGCACCTCCCGGCGTTCGAAGAGCGTGACTGCGGTGCCACCCTCGGCGAGCAGCAGTGCCGTCGTGACCCCGAGCACCCCGCCACCGACGACCGCTACGCGCCGACTACCCGGCACCCGCC
>CAJCBN010000351.1 GCA_903960645.1 uncultured Actinomycetes bacterium
GTAGCCGGAGCCGGGGATGCGCCGCAGGCGCGCGTCGGCCTGGATCGTCGAGGCGATCACACGCTGGGTGCGACAGGCGCCGCGCAGAACCAGCGTCTCAGTCTGCGCGTGGTCGGACGCGAAACGCACGCCGCGCACCAGATCGCCGTCAGAAACGCCGGTCGCGGCGAAGTACGTGTCCTGGCTGCCGACGAGATCGTCGGTATCGAGCACGCGCTGCAGGTCGAGGCCGGCGGCGGTGATCGCGGCTGCCTCCTCGTCGGTGCGCGGCCAGAGCCGGCCGATGATGCGTCCGCCGACGCTACGGATCGCCGAGGCACTCAGCACGCCCTCGGGCGTGCCGCCGACGCCCCACAGGAGGTCGATGCCGGTGCCGGGCCGGACGGCCATCAGGCTGCCGGCCACGTCGCCGTCAGGGATCATGCGCACGCGCGCTCCGGCGGCGCGCATCCGCGCGACCTGCTCGAAGTGGCGCTCGCGGTCGAGCACGACGACGCCGATGTCGCGCACCGCGCACCCCTTGCGCTCGGCGACGGCAGCGAGCAGATCCTCGATCGGCGTGTCGAGGGAGAGCAGGTCGGCGATGTCGGATCCGCCGGCCAACTTCTCCATGTAGACGGCGGGACCCGGATTGAACATCGTGCCCCGCGGCGCGATCGCGAAGGTGGCGAGGGCATTGGGCTGGCCCTTGGCCGTCAGCGTGGTGCCCTCGAGCGGATCGACGGCGATGTCGACGGCCGGTCCGCCGGAGCCGACCTCCTCGCCGATGTAGAGCATGGGCGCCTCGTCCTTCTCGCCCTCGCCGATCACCACGACCCCGCTGATGGGGCAGGACTCGAGCGCGTCGCGCATGGCATCGACGGCGGCTTTGTCGGCGAGGTTCTTGTCACCCCGGCCAAGCCAGCGCGCGGCGGCGATGGCACCGGCCTCCGTGACGCGGGCGAGGTCAAGGGCAAGCGCGGAGGGGAGGGTCTCGGACATGGCGACCATCCTAGCCCGTGGCGCGGCCGGATCATCGCTACCGTGCACCTATGAGCCTCGACGTCAGCGCCATCCGCAGCCAGTTCCCGGCCCTCGAACGCACGCTCGACGGGCAGCCCTACGCCTACTTCGACGGCCCCGGCGGCTCGCAGGTCCCCCAGGTAGTGGCGGATGCCATGACGCACTCGCTGCTGCACCAGAACGCCAACAGCGGTGGTGCCTTCGCGACCTCGCACGAGGCGGATGCGTCGGTGCAGGCGGCGCGAGAGGCGGCGGCCGATCTGATGGGCTCCCAGCCCGACGAGATCGCGTTCGGCCCGAACACCACCACGCTGCAGTACCTGCTCGCCCACGCTGCCGCACGGACCTTCGCGCCGGGCGACGAGATCATCACGACCGAGCTGGATCACGACTCCAACGTCTCGCAGTGGCTGCAGGTCGGGGAGGACCACGGGCTCGTGGTGCAGCAGGCTCGCCTGCACCGCACAGATGGCACGCTCGACCTTCATCATCTCGAGAGCCTGCTGTCGCCCCGCACACGCGTGGTGGCCTTCACGCTCGCGTCGAACCACCTCGGTACCGTCACGCCGTACCGGGAGATCGCACGCCATGCCCACGCCGTCGGCGCGCTGGCCTGGGCCGATGGCGTGCACTACGCACCGCATCGCCGCCTCGACCGGGCGGGCATGGGCCTCGACGTGCTGTTCAGCTCGCCGTACAAGTGGTTCGGTCCGCACCTCGGCATCGCCGCCATCCGGCAGGACCTCGCCGAGACCTGGCCCGCCGACCGCGTGCGGCCCGCCGACGAGACGCCGGCCGGACATCGCTTTGAGACGGGCACCCAGTCGCACGAGGCGATGGCGGGGATGACCGCCGCCGTGGACTATCTGGCCGCGCTCGGCGAGGGCA
>CAJCBN010000352.1 GCA_903960645.1 uncultured Actinomycetes bacterium
GAGGTCATTCAGGCGTCGAGCGGCAACTCGTTCGTGCACGAGACCGAGGGCCAGCTGGTCCTCAACGGCTCGTACCAGATCGACTTCAACTTCGACCTCGCGCTCAAGGACCTCGGCTTCATCGACCAGATGAGCCGCGAGTACAACGTGCCCGTCGAGCTCGCGAGCCTCGTGCGCCAGACGTACATCCGCGGCAAGGCGCAGTACGGCGGCGAGGCCGAGAGTCCGATGATCGTGAAGCTGCTGGAGGATGCCTGCAAGACGGATCTCCGCGCGGACGGATTCCCCGCGCACCTCGAGGCGTAGGCCGCTCTAGGATAGGATCGTCAACCGCGACCGGGGAGGCGTGTGATGGGACTGCTCGACGACTTCAAGAAGGCGATTCCCGAGGATCTCAAGGACAAAGCGCGTGACGCTGCGGCCAACGCGAAGAGCGCGGCGGTGGGTGCCGGTGAGGTGGTCCAAGGCGCGGCCGACGCCGCGTCCGACGCGTTCGACAAGGGCGAGGCCTCGTTCAAGGAGGCGCGCGCCGACGGCCAAGGGCTGACGGACGCGGCGAAGCAGGCCGGGCGCGGCGCACTCGAGCCGGTGGATGGCGCGGCCGCAACCGAGCCAGTGGACGGCGCGCCCGCCACCGAGCCCGCCGCGGCTGACGATCACCCTCCGGCCTGATCAGCGGGGGTCAGGCTGCACGGGGCAGGCGGCCGTGGGCAAACGCCGCTACGCAAGGTGGAGCCGAACCGCGGCCCCGGCCGGGCTAGCACCGACGCCGACGCCGATGTACGTTGCCTGAATGGTCTCCCTCCGTATCGCCCTTCCCCTGCTCCTTGCCTTCCTGTTCGCGGTGCCCGCCGCGGCCGCCGGGGCGCCGTCGACGCTCGACGCCGCGGACGCCGCGATGCTGCAGACCGCCGACAGCCGCGCGGCCGGACTGCCGACCGGCGGCGAGCGCACGTTCACCTACGAGAGCGGCGACGCTCCTTGGCTCTGCGACGGTGAGGGCGACACCGACGTCGAGGGACCGATGCCCCGCCGCACCTACGTAGCCTCGACCGAGGCGGACGCGAAGGGACGCGAGAGCATCATCGAGCAGGACATCTCCGTCTACCGCGGTCCAGCCGCCGCCCGCGCCGCCTTCGCGAAGATCGCCATGCTGACCCAGCGCTGCGCGGGCGTCGTCACCCACCTGGAGGATGAGACGACGCTGTTCGCGATCACCCGTACCAACGGGGTGTCGAAGACCGTCATCGGCGGGCGTCCGATGGTGTGGGTGGCTCAGGACGCTCCGGACGTGGTGCGCGAGTTCGAGTACACCGTCTTCGCTCTCGTCGGGTCCACGATCCAGACCCTCGAGCTCGAGCACCGGGGTGCGCAGGCGACGCCGGTCGGCGCGGCCGAGCGCAAGCGGGTTGACCGCCTCGCCGTGGCCCTCGCCAAGCGCTGGCAGGCCGGCTGAGCAACCGGCGCGGCGGGTGCGTGCAGGCGGGAGCGCGACGGAGAGGAGCCTCGGGTGGCAGAGCTGTCCGACCCGGTGACGGCCGTATCCCTGTGGCACCAACCGGATCCGGGCATGGTGCGCTTGCCCGGCCTACCGCCTAGCCGCGGATCGACTGGCCGCAAGACGAGGTGACCGCGCGCGTCACGCGTGTCACGAGGTCACTGAC
>CAJCBN010000353.1 GCA_903960645.1 uncultured Actinomycetes bacterium
CTCGACGAGCCCGGTATCTACACCACCGCCGGCCTGCACCCGAACCACGCCGACGAGTGGGACGACGCGCTCGAGGCGCAGATCCGCGAGCGCGCGACGCACCCCCGCTGCGTCGCGATCGGCGAGACGGGCCTCGACTGGATTCGTGACCACGTCGACCGCGCCACGCAGACCGACGTGTTCCGCCGCCAGTTGGCGCTGGCACGTGAGCTCGAGATGACCGTCTCGATCCACTGCCGCAACGCCGACGAGGAGTGCTTTCCTCTGCTCGTTGACGAGGGACCCGAGCGGGTGATCCTGCACTGCTTCGCCGTGCCCGAGCGCCTCGACGAGGCGATCGCCAACGGCTGGTGGTGCTCCTTCGCCGGCAACGTCACCTACCCCAAGGCGGCCGATCTGCTGCTGGCTGCCGCGCGCTGCCCGGCCGATCGCATCCTGCTCGAGACGGACGCGCCGTACCTCACGCCCGTGCCGCACCGTGGCACGCCGAACGAGCCGGCCTACGTGATGGACACGCTCCGCGCCGTCGCGCTGGTGCGCGGCGTCCCGCCCGAGGAGCTGGCCGCTCAGGTCGAGGCCAACGCCGACGCCGCCTACGCGATCCCGCGATGAGCCAGCGCTACGGGCAGAACTTCCTGCGCGATCCGAACATCGCGCGCGTCGCGATCGACCGCGCCGAGCTGGTCCCCGCCGACGTCGTGCTCGAGATCGGACCGGGGCGCGGCATCCTCACGGAGCTGCTGGCCGAGACGGTCGCGACCGTCCACGCAGTCGAGATCGACCCGCTGCTCAGCACCGCGCTCGCGTTCGTCACCACGGAGCACCCGAACGTGCTGCTGACCTGGGGCGACGCGATGAAGGTCCCGCTGGCCGAGCTGGAGCCGTCGCCGACGGCCTTCGTCGCCAACCTGCCCTACAACGTCGCCACGCCGCTCGTGCTGCGCTCGATCCCCGAGCTGCCGACGATCAACCGCTGGTGCGTGATGGTGCAGCGCGAGATCGCCGACCGCATGTTCGCGGCGCCCTCCACGCCCGCCTACGGCGCCGTCAGCGTCCTCATGCAGCTGGCCTGCGAACGCACCGACCTCCACCCCGTCAGCCGCGCCGTCTTCGACCCGCCACCGCGCGTCGACTCGGCGCTCGTGGCCTTCCGCCGCCTGCCGAGCTGGGCTGAGCGCTCGCCCGAGTGGGAGCAGCTCTCGCTCCTCATCCACGCCGGCTTCCGGCACCGCCGCAAGACACTTGTCAACGGGCTCACGCTGGCGAACCTGGCCACCCGGGCGCAGGCCGAGGCGGTGCTGACAGAGCTCGGGCACGACCTGCGCATCCGCGCCGAGGCGATCGCCCCGACCGGCTGGCCGCCGCTCCTCGCCGCGCTCGAAGCGGCTACCGTGGGCGCGTCATGACGGAGGACGCCGCGATCGTCCGGGCCTGCGCGAAGGTCAACCTGCTGTTGCGGGTCGGCCCGCGACGCGAGGACGGCTACCACGAGCTGGTCACGCTGATCGCGCGGATCTCGCTGGCTGATGTCCTGCTCATCTCCGATGCCGCCGAGACGGCGGTTGACTGCCCGGGGCTGCCGGGCGGGGACACGCTCGTCACGCGCGCCCTGCGGCTCCTGTGCGAAACCGCCGGGCACGACGCCGGATTCCACATCCACATCGACAAGCGCATTCCCCACGGTGCCGGCCTCGGCGGCGGATCGGCCGACGCCGCCGCCGCGCTGCGCTTCGCCAACGACCTCCTGCCCCGCCCGCTGATCGACAGCGAGCTGCACCGCCTCGCCGCCCTGATCGGCTCGGACGTCCCGGCCCTGCTCCACGACGAGGCGACCATCGCCCGCGGCCGTGGCGACCGCGTCGAGGTGCTCGGCCCGCTGCCCGCGGGCTGGCTGGCGCTGGCCCATCCCGGCCGGCCGCTCGCGACCCGCGACGTCTACCAGCGCTACAGCGCAGACGCCCGCCCGCTGCCCGCCGCGATCACGCTCCCGCGCACGCTCGAGGAGATGGCCGCGCTGATCGAGAACGACCTCGCCGCCCCGGCCGAGCAGCTGGAGCCCGCCTGCCGCGACCTGCGCGAGCAGTTCGTGCGGCTCGGAGCGATGGCAGCATGCGTCTCAGGCAGCGGCTCCGTCGTGTTCGGCCTGTTCCGCACGGAGCAGGAGGCGACGGCTGCCGCAGCGAATGTGGGGGGCGCACCATGGACCGCAACAGCAGCACTGGGGACGAACCCCGCCGGATAGAGGTCGATCCCGACGACGTCCGCGTCGTCGTGTCGCAGACGTACAGCTACGGCGCACCACCGCCGACCGGCGGCGGATCGCTTCCCTTCCTGCGCCGTCACCGAGCCAAGGTGGCCGTCGCGATCACCGTCGTCGAGGCCGTCGCCCTGGGCCTCAGCGGCATCGGCTTCCTTCGCTCTCTTGTGGTGCTGCTGCTGGCCGCCACGCTCGCGATCGTGCTCCACCTGGTGGCGCAGCGGCAGGCGGTGCCCTACACCGTGCGCCAGCTCACGTGGATCCTCGCGGTCAGCCAGATTCTCGCGCTGCTGGTTCCGTTCCTCGTGATCGGCGGCGTGATCGCGATCGCGATCGTGCTGGCCTTCGCAATCCTCGCGGGCATCGTGATCCTGATCGGGGATCGGCGCTGATCCGCCGCGCCCTCCTGTTGGCCGCGCTGGTCTGTGTGGTCGCGCCGGCGGCGCACGCGCAGATCACCGCTCCCGCTGATCCCGCGCAGCCGCACACGGCCACGGCGCAGGCTCCGGGCCGCGCCACCCTACCGCTGCTCGGTCGCACGGTGGTGCTCGACCCCGGGCACAACGGCGGCAACACGAGCCACCACCAGATCACGCAGCGTCAGGTGTGGGTTGGCACGCACTGGAAGGACTGCGACGCCGACGGCGCCTCAGCGCGCAGCGGCTACACCGAGGCCCAGCACAACTGGGATGTCACGCTGATCGTCCAGCGCCTGCTGCGCGAGCAGGGCGCACGCGTCGTGCTGACCCGCCGCTCCAACACCGGTGTCGGGCCCTGCATCACCGAGCGGACCGCTCTGGGCAACCGCGTGCGCGCGGATGCCGCCGTCTCGATCCACGCCGACGGCCACCCCAACGACGACTTCTTCGGCTTCCACGTGATCCTGCCGGGCGACGTCGGGCAGAGCCAGCGCATGCTGACGCGCTCGCGCGAGCTCGGCCTCGCCATCCGCAACGCGTTGCGGATCCACGGCCCGACGGAGGAATCGAACTACATCGGCGAGCGCGGCCTGATTGTGCGCAGCGACCTCGGCGGGCTGAATCTGTCGCAGGTGCCCAAGGTCTTCACGGAGATCGGCAACATGCACTCCCCGCACGACGCGCCGCACATGGAATCCGACGAGGGCCGCCTCGCGGAGGCCACCGCAATCAGCGTCGGCATCACGCGCTTCCTGACCAAGCGCCGCGCCTGACGCACACGCGGGCCGATCCAGATTTGCCGTTTCCGTGCTGATCTGGATCCGGATCCAGATTCGCCGAGCCCGCGGCACTTGCCGCACCGCGCGTGTGGCGCTAATCTGCAACTACAGTTGCAGATTGCGAAGAGACCCCCATGCTGACGAACTCCATGCCCCGCTACGAGCCGCTCTCCGAAGCGGCGCTCGCCACCCTCCACGGGGGCTGGCAGCGGCTCGGCCGGGAGGTCGGCGTCCAGTTCGACAATGAGCAGGCGCTGCAGCTGTTCCGCGCCGCGGGCCAGACCGTGGACGACGACGGGACCGTGCGCTTCGACCCCGACTTCCTGCTCGCGCAGGCCGCCAAGGCGCCGGCCGAGTTCCCCATGCTGGCCCGCAACCCCGAGCGGAACCTCATGATCGGCGGCGACCACATGATCTTCTGCGCCGCGCAGGGCCCGCCGTTCGTGCGGATCGGTGACGAGCGCCGCGACGGCACCTACGCCGACTTCGAGAACCTGCTGCGTCTCGTGCAGCTGACCGACAACCTCGATACGCCGGGCCGCAACGTGCTGGAGCCGAACGACCTTCCGCTCGACTCGCGCCACCTCATGCGCGCGCTGTCGGCGATCCGCCTGACGGACCGTGTCTGGGCCGGCGAGCCCTCGAGCGGTGAGGCCGCCGCCGACTGCCTGCGGATGGCCGAGATCGTCCACGGGGCGGATGCGCTGGCCGGCGACGCCCCCGTGCTGTTCGCCAACTGCAACGTCAACTCGCCGCTGCGCTTCGACGCGCGCATGCTCGACGGCATCCTCAACTACGGCGCGGCCGGACAGGCGATCATCATC
>CAJCBN010000354.1 GCA_903960645.1 uncultured Actinomycetes bacterium
CCACACCTAGCATCCATCGTTTACGGCGTGGACTACCAGGGTATCTAATCCTGTTTGCTCCCCACGCTTTCGCGTCTCAGCGTCAGTACCGTCCCAGAGAGCCGCCTTCGCTACGGGTGTTCTTCCTGATATCTGCGCATTTCACCGCTACACCAGGAATTCCACTCTCCTCTTCCGGACTCGAGCCTAGGGGTTTCCCGTGCGGATCCGCGGTTGAGCCGCGGGATTTCACACGAGACCTACCAGGCCGCCTACACGCTCTTTACGCCCAATGATTCCGGACAACGCTCGGTCCCTACGTATTACCGCGGCTGCTGGCACGTAGTTAGCCGGACCTTCTTCTGGGAGTACCGTCACCCCGTAGGCTATTAACCTCGGAAGCTTCGTCCCCCCTGAAAGCGGTTTACGACCCTAAGGCCTTCGTCCCGCACGCGGCGTTGCTGCGTCAGGCTTCCGCCCATTGCGCAAGATTCCCCACTGCTGCCTCCCGTAGGAGTCTGGGCCGTGTCTCAGTCCCAGTGTGGCTGATCGTCCTCTCAGACCAGCTACCCATCGTAGCCTTGGTGAGCCATTACCTCACCAACAAGCTAATGGGCCGCGGGCTCGTCCCTGACCGGAAGCCGAAGCTACCTTTGGTACGGCGTCCTGCGACTCCGCACCTTATCCGGTATTGATCCGGGTTTCCCCGGGGTATCCCGATGTCAGGGGTTGATTACCCACGTGTTACTCACCCGTTCGCCGCTCGAGTGCCCCCGAAGGGGTCTTTCCGCTCGACTTGCATGTGTTAAGCACGCCGCCAGCGTTCGTCCTGAGCCAGGATCAAACTCTCCGTGAAAGCCTTTCGAAATCGGCGCAAGCGCCGGTTTCTGGCTGTTTAGAGTGCGTGATGGTGCCATCCGACACAAGGTCGGCAGACAGTCATCACGCTGCGTCCAGTGGATCCGAAGATCCACTGCCGCTGGCATAAAACTCGTTAGACGACCACACGAGATCCGAAGATCCCGATGGTCGTTCCATTGCTCGGTTTTCAAAGACCACACGCCCAGATGGCGCGACCGCGGAATGTAGCAGACCTCCGAGGAGGACCGCCACGGTACCCCGCGGCTCGCGACGAAGGAGGCGACGGCGAACCGTCCCCTCCAACGCAACAGGGCGCACCCTACCGCACACCCGGGCCACGGTGCGCCGGTAGAACGCTGACGGAACCTGCTGTCACACCGCAGGCCGGCGCCCGCAGCGGACCGGGCAGCCGCAATCGCCGTAGCTCTGCAGTCAACCCGAGCTGGAAATCAGGCCGCAACCCCGCTGGTACCAAGGAAAACCCGAGGTCGGGTTGTCTTCCTATGCCCCCACGGCCGCGACGAGCCCGACGCGGCTGTCAGCCGGCGACGAGGCGCACGAAGTCGCGTCGACCGCGCTGCAGCACCTTGCCGACCACCGCGTCACGCGGCAGGTCGAGCTCCTCGACGGTCTCGCCGTCGAGCCGGACGGCACCGCCGGCGATCAGGCGCCGCGCCTCGCCGCGCGAGGCAACGCCGAGGTGGTCCACCAGGAGGGCCGGGACGTGCACGGTCGGTTCGGGGCCCAGGGCGACCGTGCGAAGGTCCTCCGGGATGCGGTGCTCGGCGAACTGCTGCCGGAAGGCCTCGGCGGCCTGCTCGGCCGCTGCCTCGTCGTGGAAGCGCGCCGTGATCGCCCAGGCCAGCGCACGCTTCGCCGCAACCGGCTCGAGCTCGCCCGCCGCAAGGGCGGCGATGCGCTCTTCCGCGTCATCCTCCGGCAGGCCGGAGGCGAGGCGGTACCACATCGGCATCGCCT
The DNA here is from genome assembly GCA_903960645.1 of uncultured Actinomycetes bacterium. Lineage (GTDB taxonomy): Bacteria > Actinomycetota > Thermoleophilia > Gaiellales > F1-60-MAGs149 > F1-60-MAGs149. The sequence continues at coordinate 1,819 of CAJCBN010000354.1, forward strand.
CGTCCGGGATCGACATCGTCTTGCCGTACATGTCGGCGGGCTGGTCCTCCACCCCGATGTAGTTGCCGAGCGACTGGCTCATCTTCTGCGTGCCGTCGGTCCCCACCAGCAGTGCGTGCGTCATGATCGACTGCGGCGGCTTGCCCCACTGCTCCTGGAGGTCGCGCCCGACCAGCAGGTTGAACTTCTGGTCGGTGCCGCCGATCTCGCAGTCGGCGTCGATCACCACGGAGTCGTAGCCCTGCAGCAGCGGGTACATCAGCTCCTGCAGGGAGATCGGCGTGTGCGACGCGTACCGCTTGGAGAAGTCGTCGCGCTCGAGGATCTGCGCGAGCGTGGCCCGCGAGGCAAGCTCGAGCAGGCCGTTCGCGCCGAGCTCACCGAGCCACTCCGAGTTGTGGCGCAGCTCGATCCGGTCCATGTCGAGGATCTTGGCGAACTGGCGCATGTAGTCGGCCTCGTTGGCCTTGATCTGCTCGACCGTCAGCATCGGGCGCGTCTTCGACTTCCCTGAGGGGTCGCCGACGCGGGCCGTGAAGTCGCCGATGATCAGGACCGGCAGGTGCCCCGCGTCCTGAAAGGCGCGCAGCTTCGACAGGACGACCGCCCAGCCGAGCGTCACGCTGCCGGCGGTCGGGTCGACGCCGAGCTTGATCCGCAGTGGGCGGCCCGCCGTCTCGGCCTCCTCGAGCCGCCTCGCGAGCGCCCCTTCGGGCAGCACGTCGACGGCGTTGCGGAGCAGTGGTCGAAGGTGATCCGTCATGCAGTGCAGGAGAATACCCGCGCCGGCCGTGCGAGCGCGGGATACCATTGGCACGAGCCCTCCTCGGGCTCCTCCGTACCATGGCCAGACGCAAACCGATCCTCCGCCGCTACGGACGCCTCGTCCTCGAACTCCCGGACCAGCCCGGACCCGTTGACGACCCCCGACGTCGACGCTGGCGCTGGCTCCGCGTCGGCATCGTCGCGATCCTCGTCGGCCTGATCTTCGCCTCCGCCACGGCGTACGGCTTCGTCACCGCGATCAGCACCAACCTGCCGGATCTCAGCCAGTTCGACGGGCGCACCACGAGCCTCGCGCAGGACGGGTCCATCTGGGTCACGAGCGAGACCGGCACGCCCCGGCGCATCGCAATCCTCCGCTCCGACCAGTCGCGGGTGATCGTCCCCAGCAAGGGCATCTCGAAGGTGATGAAGGACGCCGTGGTCGCCGTCGAGGACAAGCGCTTCTACGCGCACAACGGCGTTGACCTGCCCGGCATCGGCCGCGCCGTCTTCAACCGCTTCGCCTCCGGCACCAACGAGGGCGCCAGCACGATCACCCAGCAGCTCGTCAAGAACACGTACCTGACCAGCGCGCAGACCGTCGAGCGCAAGGTGCGCGAGGCCTCCCTGGCCTGGCAGCTCGAGCAGCGCTGGCCGAAGGACCGCATCCTCACGGCGTACCTCAACACGGTCTACTTCGGTCACAACACCTACGGCGTCGAGAGCGCCTCCAAGTACTACTTCGGCACCTCCGCCCGGAACCTCGACCCGGCCGACTCGGCGCTGCTCGCCGCGGTCCTCAAGTCGCCCACCACGTACGACCCCATCAACAACCCCGAGGCCGCGCTCGCGCGCCGCAACGTCGTCCTCAAGGCGATGGCCGCGCAGGGCTTCATCGACGCCGATACGGCTGCCGTTGAGCAGGGCCGTCGTCTGCTCCCCGTCAATCGCATCGAGCCAAAGCCGCTGGATACGAACTACCCCTACTGGGCCCAGTTCATCACCGAGCAGCTCGTCAACCGCTTCGGGACCGCACAGACCTTCGGTGGCGGCATGAAGGTCGTCACCACCCTCGACCTGCATCAGCAGCAGTTGGCCGAGCAGGCGCTCGAGGATCGCCTGCAGGGCAAGCGCATGCCGCAGGCCGCGATCGTGTCGATTGATCCGCGCAGCGGCGAGGTGCTGGCGATGGCCGGTGGCAAGCCGTACTCCGTGCGGCACCAGTTCAACGTCCCGGCCGATGCGCACCGCCAGCCCGGCTCCGCGTTCAAGCCGTTCGTCTATCTGGCCGCCCTCGAGAAGGGCGTCCGCCCCACGACGACATTCCCCTCGGCCAAGCAGCTGTTCGACCTCGGCGGCGGCCAGTTCTGGTACGTCACCAACAGCGAGGCAAAGTACGGCAAGGACCTGCAGCTGCCCGAGGCCATGGCGGTGTCCGACAACACGGTCTTCGCCCAGCTGACG
>CAJCBN010000355.1 GCA_903960645.1 uncultured Actinomycetes bacterium
CGAGCTCAACGATCGCTTCGTCGCGATGTACGTGAACGACCTCACGCTCGACTACGGCGCGCAGGGCCGCAAGGCCGTCGCCGCATTGCTCGAGCGTGGCGCGGAGGCCGGCCTGCTGCCGAGCCCCGTGCAGCTCGACTTCCTCGGCTGATCAGACGGGGATGACGGCGCGCACCTGCGCACCGCCGGTCGCTACCGACGCGATCGTCCACTGGCCGGCGGTCGCCTCGTTGAGGACGGCGCTGCCGAGGCCCGGTTTGCCGTCGCCGAGGCCGCTGCCGTTGTCGGTGATCTCGACGATCACGCAGTCGGACTCGGCGACGATCCGCACGGTCGCCTCGGATGCGGCACCGTGGATTGACGCGTTGGCGAGGCACTCGCGGGCGACCTTCCCGAGCCGATCGACAACCGTCGCGGATAGCTCGCTGTCGGGCAGGATCCAGCGGACCGCGAGTACGCCCCCCCAAGTCTCATCGATCGCGGCGCGCACTGCGGCGAGGTCGCGTGTGACTGCCGGGGTGTGTTCATCGACGCGCGCGGCGGCGGCGCGCGCCCCGTCGATCGCCTGTTCGAGCGCGATCTTGTCACCGCGTGCAGCGGCGTCCTGAATGGCGTAGGCCGACGCGACCAGGCCGGCTTGCACGGTGCCGTGGAGGTAGAGCGCGAGGTCGCGCTGCATCTGCTCGGTCGCGGCCTCGAGGGCGAGGCGTTCGAACTCGGCCTCCTCGGCGTGATTGCGGAGCGTGTGGAGGCGGGTGTCCGCGAGGCGCAGAGCCGCCTGCGCCCAGCTGACGGCGATCGTCAGGGCGACGATGACGGCAACGGGCACGACCCTCTCGAGCGTCGACGTCGCGTCCAATCCTAGGGCCGCTGCAACGATGGGACCAATCAGCGCAGCGGGGATCATGACCACGAGGGAGAGCAGGCGTGCGCGGAGGTAATGCGGCGCCGGCGCGTAGCGACGGATGGCGGCGCTGCCGAGCGGGTAGAGCACGGCCATCGCGGCCAACACGGCGAGCGCGCCGGCAAGCCGGGTTGCGCCGCCTAAATGCACTGCGGCCGCAGGGACGACGACGGTGGCCCACATCACGTACGGGAGGACGATCGGCAGGGGTGCGGCAAGACTCGCGCGTTCGAGGTCGCCGAGGCTGCTGCGCCGTGGCATGCCGTCGCGCTCCTGCCAGAGCCGGTGGCTCTCGGGCCGGACGTAGCCGGCGGCGGCGTCGAGCAGGATATCGGAGAGCCGCGCGGCGGGGTTGGCGACGTTGGCGGCGCGCTCGAGCGCGCTGAGCTGCTCCTCGAGGGAGTTCTGGATACGGGTGGTGATCACGGCGCGCGCGGCGTTGAGGGCGCCGACGGCTCGCAGGCGTGCCGCCTCGGCGTCGATCTCGAAGAGCAGCAGCCGCGCGCGTTCGGTGGCGTACCAGTCGGTGATGGCAATCAGATAGGTGATCAGCACGGTCATCAGCACCGTGGGTGGGACGAAGTACGCGGCGGCGGTCGCGACGCCCGACCAGCCATCGCCGAGTACCGCACGGCTCTCGGGCAGGGCCAGGGCGATCGCTCCGCGCGCCAAGCCGGCCGACGCGCCGAGGGCGATCAGCCAGGCGACAGGCACGGGCCGGGTGCGGCGCTGGCGGAAGACGGTCAGGTCGGCGGCGAGGTACAGCACGCTGATCACGAGCCAGCTGATGAGCGCCAGTGTCACGACGGCGCGAGGCGGCATCTCGAGCTGTGAAAGGGCACCGACTGAACCGCCGATCAAGAGGAGCGCAGAGAAGATCAGCCCGCCGCGGAGCGACACGGCCCACCGGCCGCCGAGCAGTGCGCGGGCGCTAGGGTGCGGCTGTTTGCCGAGCATTGCCGCTGCCGGTCATCTCGTAGTACGCGCGGATGATCAGCGCGCGCGTGTTGAGACTCGAGTCGCTGGTGTAGCCCAGGCTGCGCACGATTCGGCGGATCGACATCTCGACTGCGCGTTCCGTCACGACGCGCTGTCGCGCGATCTCGGCGTTGCTCAACCCGTCGGCGATGAGCCGCATCGTCTCGATCTGCAGGTCTGTGAGGTCCACGGCGGGCACGTTGGGCATGAACTCAACGGGGACGAAGGCTGCGCGGTGAATGACCGAGCGCAGCATCTTGATGTCACGCACGTCCTGCTTGCGTACGTACTGGGTGCCGTCGGGGACTTGCGCGAACTTGGCACCGATCAGGCGCGGGTCGGCGTACGACGTCAGCAGCACGATGCCCACCCCCGGGTTGGTGCGCCGTACGACGTTGGCGACGACGATGCCGTTGGGCCCCAGGCTGTCCGCCAGATCGAGGTCGGTCACAAGCACGTCGAACGGCGTCGTGGCTGCGGCTGCGACCGCACTCTTGGCGTTCTCAAAGGCACCGACGACCGTGATCGTCTCGTCCGGCAGCGAGGACGCCAGCGTCGTCAGCAGCAGGGTCTCGTCCTCGAGTAGCAGTACGCGAAGCATCGTGCGGCCAGTCTAGGTCACGGCGGTATTCGGGAAGTACGACACCTGTGCGGCGCCATATTCGGGAACCCCTACACGTCGCCCAGCCGGCTTGCCGCGCGGAATATCGTGGCCGTATGCCTATGTTTCACGCCGCAATGCCTCGTCAATACCGTTGGTCAGTTGCGCTCCTGATTCTCGCGAGTATTGCGATTGTCACACTCGCCATGTCGCCGCTCGCCGCCGCGCGGCCCGTGGGGATGGGAACAACGCCTGCGCACGGGATCGTGGCGCAGACGGACGGCCTGACGAGTCTCGCGTTGACCGATTCGAACATCCCGTTCACTGATGCAGAGCTCAATACCTACGTCGCGTGGGAGGGGAGTGTTGCTTGGCCGTCGACGCATGTGGTGGCGGTGTTTGCGTCGGGGTCGGCGTCGTACACGGTGAATGGTGGTTCGCCGGTGGTGTTGGCGAGTGGTGTGGCGTCGCCTGATGTGGTGTTGTCGCAG